>CAZMHG010000027.1:0-14056 GCA_964565975.1 uncultured Ilumatobacteraceae bacterium
GAGCTGTCGCTCGGCCTGTGGCTGGCGTTGCGCGGGCCGCTACACGAGGCCGCGGACGAACGGCTGGGCGAGGGCCCGCGGCTGGCGGGTTCGTGAGGCGAACAGCGCCGTGACACCAAGGGCGACGACGTAGGGCAGGCTCGCGGCAAGCTGGGTGTTGATCGTGCCGCGCGGCAGGTTGATCTGCAGGGCGAAGAAGTAGCCGAACAGCAGGCAGCCGAAGATCGTGCCACGCAGTGTCCACCCGCCGAAGATCACCGCGGCGATGGCGATGATGCCCTTCAGCGACACCAGGCCCTCGTCGAAGCCGCTGATCGTCACCTGGGCGAGCACGAGCACGGCACCGCCGAGCCCGGCGCAGGCACCGGCAAAGAGGATCGCCTGGCGGCGGCGGCGGTTGACGTGGATCCCGCTGACGTCGGCCGCCTGCGGGCTTTCGCCCACGGCGCGGAGCTCGAGACCCCAACGGGTGCGGAACACGAGCCACCACGCCAGCGCCGCGAGGGGCACGATCAGCAGCATCGGCCACGGCTGGCTGAACAGCGCCTCGCCGATCACCGGCAGGCGGGAGAGCCCTGGGATGCGCCCTGCCTGGAACGTGTCGGTGACCGCCGACCACTTCGAATCGAGGAACATCGCCAGCCCGAGGACGAACAGGTTGAGCGCCAGCCCGACCACGAACTGGTCGATCGTCAGGCGATGGCTGAGGTTCGCCTGGAGCGCGGCGATCAGCGCGCCGGCAGCCGCCCCGACCACGAGGGCCAGACCGATCGGCAGGTGATCACTGGCGACAGCGCCGGCGTACGCGCCGCCGATCATCATCGCCTCGAGCGAGATGTTCAGCGTCCCGCCACGCTCGGCCACCCACTCGCCGATCGCGGCGAAGGCCAGCACGATGGCGAAGCGCATCGACGCGTTGTACACCGACTGCGACGTGAGCATGTCGCTCCAGACGTTGGCCAGCACGGCGATCACGCCGCGCTCCTGGCCCGCTGGCGGCGCAACTCCTGCAGCGCCGGGGGAATCAGCAGCGCGAGGACCAGGAGGGCGCGGACCACCTCGACGATCGAGCGCTCGACACCGGTGGCGGCGAGGAAGCTGGAGCCGGTGCGCAACATCGCGAAGACGAACGCCACCGGGATGCATGCCCACGGCTTGTTGCGGGCCACCAGCGCAACCAGCAGGCCTTGCCAGCCGACGTTGTTGGCAAAGCCGGGCGTGAACCGGAAGTTCGCCGCGCCGACCGTGAGCATCGCCCCGCCGGCCAGGCCGGCCATCGCCCCGCTGAGCATCAGCGCCGTCGACCCGGCGAGCACGACGGGCACGCCGATGCGTTGGGCTGTGCGCGGGTTGCGACCGAGAACCGACAGACGAAAGCCCCAACGGCTGCGGTCGAGCAGCACGCCGACGAGCACGGCGATGACGAGGGCGGCGAACACGCTCCACGGGATCGAGTTGCCGAAGATCCGCAGCGAGCCGATGCGCGTGGACGGCGCGAGCTGGGCGCTGGTCTGCAGACGGTTCTCGTCGCCGCTGGCGTCGAGCAGCAGGAACTTGCGGGTCAGGAAGTAGCCGGTCAACTGCGCGGCGATGAACACCAGCAGCAGCGTGGAGATCACCTCGGGCACCTTGCGCCAGTACTTCAGCAACGCGGCGATCCCGGCCCACACGGCGCCGCCGGCGAACCCCGCGGCGAGCGCGGCGACGAGTGCGACCGGCCCGCTGGCGTGCGTGCCGACGAACATCGCCGTGGCCGCGCCGACCGCGAGCTGGCCCTCCTGGCCGATGTTGACCAGCCCGGCGCGGGCGGCGACGATCGAGCCGAGGGCGACGATCAACAGCGGTGTCGCCTCGGTGAGCGTGATGCCCCACCGGTGCGGGCGGCGAAGCGCGCCGTCGAGGAACGCGCTGAGCACCTTGTGCCACGGCCCGCCGGTGATCGCGATCAGCACCGCGGAGGCGACGAGCGCGGCGGCGATGCTGGCGGCGTACCAGACCACCAGCCGGGTGCGGTTACCCATGGTCGCCCATCCCTCCGAGCAGCAGCCCGAGGCGTTCGGTGGTGGCCTCGGCACGATCGATGTCACCGATGATCCGGCCGCGCGAGATCACCAGGATCCGCTGCGAGAGGTCGAGGATCTCCTCCAGCTCGGTCGAGATCAGCAGCACACCGATCCCCTCGGCGGCGGCCCGGCGGAGCCGCGCGGTCATGTACTCGATCGCCCCGACGTCGAGGCCGCGCGTCGGCTGGGCGGCGACGAGCACCGTCGGGTTCTGGCTCAGCTCGCGGGCCAGGACGACCTTTTGCTGGTTGCCGCCCGACAGGCTGGCGAACGTCTGGTCCGGGCCGGCGGCCTGGACGTCGAACTCCTCCATCATCTGGCGCGCCCGGCTGTGCAGCGCGGCCCGGTCGATCAGGCCCATCGGGGCGACCTGGTCGATGCGGTCGATCAACAGGTTCTCGGCGACGCTCATGTCGAGCACGCAGCCCGAGTCGTGGCGATCCTCGGGGATCACGGCCACACCGTGGCGCCACATCTGCCCCGCCTGCCCGGCGCGGATCGCTGCGCCACGCACCTGGATCGTGCCGGTGTCCACCAGGCGAAGGCTGGAGAGGACGTCGGCGAGCACGTGCTGGCCGTTGCCCTCGACACCGGCGATGCCGACGATCTCGCCGGCGTGGACCCGCAGGCTCAGCCCGTCGAGCAGGGCGACGCCGTGCTCGCGCACCGTGACGTCGCGCAGCTCCAGCACGACCGGGCGGGTGTCGGCGGTGCCGGTCGTGCCGCTGTCGGTCGTGTCGGTCGTGCCGGTCGTGCCGGTGCCGGCCTCACCGGCGTCGTTGGCATCACCGACGTGGGCGATGTCAGCCGTCGGCTCCAGTTCGTCGGTCGCCCCCACGGCCGCGGCGCTGGCACGCAACGACACCCGCCGGCCGACCATCGCTGTGGCCAGCGCCTGCGCGTCCGTCTCGGCCGTGGCGACCTGGTGGACCACCCGGCCCTGGCGCATGATCGTGACCACGTCGGTGGCATGCAGTACCTCGGCCAGCTTGTGGCTGACGAGTGCCACGGCGCGTTGCTCGCGGGCCACCACGTCGCGCAGGGTGCGGAACAATGCCTCGCTCTCGGCCGGGGTGAGCACCGAGGTGGGCTCGTCGAGGATCACGATGCGCGGGTCGCGGCGCAGGCACTTGATCAGCTCGACGCGTTGGCGCAGCCCGGCCGACAGCGAGCCGACGCGTGCATCGGGGTCGATGTCCAGCCCGTAGTGCTCGGCCGTCGCCCGGACCTGGGCGCGGGCGGCGGTGCGGTTCAGCCGGACACGGTCGCCGAGCACGACGTTCTCCCAGACGGTCAGCGGGTCGACCAGGCTGAGGTGCTGGTGGACCATGCCGATCCCGAGCGCGGCGGCGGTCTGCGGGTCGTGGATCACGGTCGGCGCGCCGTGGAGCTCGATCCGGCCCTCGTCCGGCGCGACGAGACCGATCAGAATCTTCATCACCGTCGACTTGCCGGCGCCGTTCTCTCCGAGGATCCCGTGGATCTCGCCGGCGCGCAGGGTCAGGTCGACGTGGTCACACGCGGTCACCGCGCCGTAGCGCTTGGTGATCCCGTGCAGCGCGACGGCGGGGGCGGCCACGAGGACCGCCCCCGCCGTCGACGGGCTGTCAGCCTCGGGCATCAGCCACCGGCGTAGGCCTTGGCCTTGATCTCGTTGAACTGGGTGGTGAACTTGCCGGCGGCGACGTCGGCGTAGACCTGCTTCATCGCCGCTTCCTGGTCGGCCGTCGGCTTGCAGATCACCGCACCGGGCTGCGGGTCGACGCCGACGTGGAAGACACGCTTTTGACCCTCGACGAACTTGCCGGCGATGATCTCGCTGAGCACGGCACGCAGGTAGTCACCACCGTCGAACCGCACGGCGATGTCGTACTTCAGGTCGGTGCGCGAGCAGGCCTTCGACGATCCGGCGGACATCGTGATCATGTCCTTGGCGTCGGCCGCCTTGACCACCGGCTCGTGCGCGCCGCCGAGGAACGGGTACACGGCCTGCGCGCCGTCGGTCGCCGCAGCGTTCAGCGCTTCGGTGGCACCGGCGGTGTTGTCGAAGTCGTACGGGAACTTGCCGGTGGCGACGTACTTCATCTCCATCGACGAGTCGACCGCCTTCAGGCCCATCTCGAAGGCCATGTACGCCTCCTTCTCGAAGTTGACGTCGCAGCAGCCGATGAACACCGACTTCGTCGCGTTGCGCGCCTTCAGCAGCAGGCCGGTCGCGTAGCCGGCGGTGTAGCTGATCTCGGACGAGTCGTCCAGGCTCTGCGCCAGACCCGGGTTGTCGGCGTAGCCGGCACCGCAGTTGCAGTACCAGAACACGTCCGGGTGCGCCTTGATCAGGTCGGGGAGCGGGGCGGCGATCTCGCCGGCGCCGATGATCATCACGTCGACGTTCTGGTCGACGAGGTTCGACAGCTCGGTCGCCGCGTTCTCGGTGGTGATCTTGTCGACGACGATCGGGTCGGCGAATCCGTACGCCGTGGACAGCTCGGTCGCCGCGTCGATCGTCGCCTGGTAGTAGCCACCGTCGTCGCGCGGGCCGGCGGCGGCGATGCCGAAGACCACCTTGCCGTCCTTGTTCGTGTCGAGCCGGGTGGTCGCCTCGGCCTTCTCGGCGTCCGTCGGCGCCATCATCGTGCCGGCGGTGGTTCCTACGGACGCGGTCATCGTGCCCGCGGTGGTGCCTGCGGTGGTGCCTGCGGCCGTGCCTGCGGTCGTGCCGGTCGTGGCCGACGTCGTGGCGGCAATGCCGCCCACGGCGATGCTGCCCGCCGCAAGTGCGGTGATCACCTGTTTGATCTTCACGGTTGTCCCCCTGGATGGTTGGTGTTGATGGTGGTCATTGCGGTCAACGGTTGCCGATCGTGCTCGGCCACGCCGCCCGGTAGTGCTGGACGAGCCACTTGTTGAACTGCACGTGGCTCTCCTCCTGCCAGCTGTACCGGCCGCGCGCCGCGTAGCGGCTGTGCAGGCCGCGCTGGACCTTGGTGGTCGCGTCCTGGTCCTGGCGGACGAAGACCTGCACCCCGGCGTCGCTCATCGACAGCAGGTGGTCGAACATCGGGTGTTCGAGCGCGCTCGGGTGGAACAGGTAGCCGATCTCGACATCGATCGTGTCGGCCGTCTTCGGACGGACGATGAAGAAGAACGCCTGGTCGGGTGCGGTGCCGAAGCACAGCGTCGGAGGGATCAGGGCGAACGTGCTGCGGGTCCGCTCCTCGTCGGTGAGCTTCGGGAAGATCGGCATCAACGCCTTTGTGGTGGCGTTGAACCCGCCGTCGATGTGCACGTATCCGTTGGTGCGGAAGATGACGTTGCTGCCCGGTTGCCAGTCCACGGGGAAGGCGGCCAACTCGCTTGGGCAGAAGTCCTGGATCGTGTGGTGCAGCTTGTTGGAGTTCTCGAACATCACCTTCCAGTTCCACGGCAGGTCGGTGAGGGTGAACGTGCCCGGGCACACCGTGTCGGCCAGCTCGTAGTGCTCGAGGTATGGCGTGTAGGTCGCCAGTGTCGGGCCGAGCGGCGCGGCGTTGGGGTCGAGATGGACGAACACGAACCCCTGCCACTCCTCGACGGCCAGCGCCGGCAGCGGGAACTCCTTCTTGTTGAACCCGGCAGTGCGTTCCATCGCCGGCGCGCCGAGCAGCCGGCCGGTCAGGTCGTAGCTCCACAGGTGGTACAAGCAGGTGAACTTGGTGCAGGTCCCCTCGCCATCGGCGACGGTCATCCCACGGTGCTGGCACACGCTGCTGAAGGAGTGGACCGCACCGTCCTTGGCGCGGGCGACGATCACCGGCTCGGGCCCGTGCTCGCCTTCCACGGTGGTGGTGAACCAGTCGCCGACGTTGGCGACCCGCGACGCGCGCCCGACGCACTGCCAACTGGCGGCGAACACGGCGCGGCGTTCGAAGTCGAGGAACGTGGGCGAGGTGTACAGCTCGGGCGGCAGGGTCAACGCGGTCGAGTAGTCGGTCACGCTGGCATCGAACGACTCCAGCAGCGCATCAGTCAGCACGGCTCATCTCCACTCTCGCTTGCACCCTCCGGCCCGCCCGCGCCACTTGGGAACCGTCGGTGACGATATTGGGGGGTTCCCGGCGTCGGGCGGTGTGTGGTCCGAATCCGGACGCATCGTGAATCGTCCGTGACGATTCGGGTCGGGTGTGGCCCGAACTCGGACGCGTCGTGAATCGTCCGTGACGATTCGGTCGGGGTGTCGCTGTGTGGGTTTCGTCACGGACGATTCGGCACGGGGTGTCATCCGGGCACCGCCTCGTAGGTTTCGTCACGGACGATTCGGCACGGGGTGTCATCCGGGCACCACCTCGTAGGTTTCGTCACGGACGATTCCGGAGGGATCGGGAGCGCCGTACCCGCCGCCGCCGGGCAGGTCGAGGCGGACGACGTCCGCGGGTTGCAGGGTGATCCGCGCCTGCGTGCGCACGGCCTCGCCGTTCACCGTGAAGGCGCCGGTCGCGCCCGCACCGCCGCCGAAGATGCCCTGCGGCGGCACGGCCAGCCGGGACGTGACCGCGTTGAGCTGCCATGGCCGTGCGGTGTCGACCGAGAACTCAATGGTCTGGCCGAGGCCGCCGGTCTGCGCGCCGTCGCCGCCCGAGCCAGGGCGCAGCTCCTTGCGGCGGAAACGGATCGGCGCCGAGGCCTCGACCACCTCGATCGGGACGGCCGAGACCCCGGTCGGGTACGAGCACGCGGACAGGCCTGGCTTGGTCGCCCGAGCGCCGACGCCACCCGCGTAGGTGAACATCGCCGTGATGAACGGGTTGCCGTCGTCGTGGTTGCCGCTGACCTGCATCGTCCAGACGGCTCCGCTGCCTTCGGCCATCGCCTGCTCCGGCCGGATCTGGGCCAGCGCCTTGAGCAACGCGTTCGGCAGGAACATGCCGACCACGTGCCGCGCCGTGCACGGCTGCGGTGAGACGGCGTTGACGATCGAGCCGGTCGGGGCCTCGACACGGATCGGGGCCAGGCTGCCGTGGTTGTTCGGCAGGTCCGGGTTGAGCACGCTGCGCACCGTGAACGTGGTGTACGCGTGGGTGTAGTTGCGCACCACGTTGATCCCGTACGGGCTGGCGCCCGACGAGCCGGCGTAGTCGACCAGGATCTCGCCCGCGGCGGGATCGACGGTCACCGCACAGGCGATGTCGATCGTGCTGCCGTCGGCCAGGTCGAGCACCGCGCTCGCCCGATACGTGCCGGCGGGGAGCTCGCGGATCGTCGCCCTGGTCGCCGCGTCGCTGCGCGTGACGATCTCGTCGGCGAGGCCCTCGATGTCGTCCAGGCCGTGCTGATCGCACAGCGCCGTCAGGCGCTGCGCCCCGACCTCGCCGCTGGCCATCTGGGCGTGCAGGTCGCCGGCCATGTGGTCGGGCTGGCGGACGTTCGACAGGATGAACCGCCAGACGTCCTCGTTGCGCTCGGCCACCCCGTCGGCCGTGCCGCGCATCAGCTTGCTGATCGGGATCCACAGGCCTTCCTCGAACACGTCTCGCGCCCCGGCACCGATTCCGTAGCCGCCCACGTCGGTGTGATGGATCGTCGAGCCGAAGAAGGCGATCACCCGCCCGTTGCGGAACACCGGCGACAGCACGGTGACGTCCAACAGCTGACCGGCCGTCTTGTACGGGTCGTTGGTGATCAACACGTCGCCGGGCACCAGAGTGTCGGTGGGGTACTGCTCGAGGATCGCCGTCGCGGCGCGGGCCAGCGAGTTGATGTGGCCCGGCGTGCCGGTCACCGCCTGGGCGACCATCCGCCCGCGCCGGTCGAACACGGCGTTGGCCAGGTCACCGGCTTCGCGCACGATCGGGCTGAACGCGGCACGTTGCAACGCCCGGGCCTGCTCGTTCACCGTGGCGATCAGGCTCTGCCACAGCACCTCCAGCTCGATCGCGTCGAATGCCGCGGTGTGGGTGCGGTCGGCGCCCGCATCGGCGTGCTCGCCGACCGCCACCGTCTGGCGAGTCGCGACGAGGGAGCCGTCGTCGCCGACGGTGACGCTCCAGCCGGGCCGGATGACTGCGGTGGTCTCGCGCTCCTCGACGATCGCCGGGCCGGCGAACGTCTGACCGGCGGCCAGGTCGGCGCGGCGGTACACGGGCGTGTCGACTGGGTCGCCGTGACGGCTGAAGCGAACTGGGCGACTCGCTGCCGGCGCGCCCGGGGCGGCGGCCAGGTGGACGACCGGCTGCACGTCACCGGTCGGCGCGTCGACCGACAGCCGCCAGGTGACCGCCTCGATCGGCACGTCGGGGATCGTCAACCCGTAGATCCGGGCGTAGTCGGCGTCGAACCGGCGGCGGACCTCGTCCTCGGTCGCCGGCCACGTCGGCCCCTCGCCGAGCCAGATGGTGATCTCGTTGCCCTGCCCGGCGTACCGCGCGTCGATGGCGTAGCGGAAGCGGACACGGGACGGGTCGACGCCGGCGTCGGCCAGGACCCGGCGCCCCTCGGCGCGCAGCTCGTTCAGCAGCGCGTCACGCTCGGCGACGTCGATGCGGTCGAGGCGACGGACCATCGAGCGGGCCAGGTCGATCCGCACTGGCGTGACCAGCGTGCCGAACGCCGACAGCACGCTGGCGTTGACCGGGAACACGACCCGCGGCGACTCGAGCAGTTCGGCCACGCCACAGGCGTGCACCGGACCGGCCCCACCGAACGCGAGCACGGTGACACCGCGCAGGTCGACACCTTGCTCGACCGCGTGCATGCGCGAGGCCGCGGCCATGTTCTGGTTGACCAGCTCGTGGATCCCGGCGGCGACCTGGTCGACGCCGAGGCCGAGCGGCGCAGCGACGCTCTGCAGCGCGGCGGTGCAGGCCGTGGCATCCAGCGGCATGTCGCCGCCCAGGAAGTACGCCGCGTCGAGCATGCCCAGCGTCAGGTCGGCATCGGTGACGGCCGGCTTGGTCGCCCCACGGCCGTAGGCGGCCGGCCCGGGATCGGCACCGGCGGACTCGGGGCCGACCTTCAGCAGGCCGAGCTCGTCGACGCGCGCCTGGCTGCCGCCGCCGGCGCCGATCTCGACCAGGTCGACCGACGGCACCGACACGGGGAACCCGCTGCCCTTCTTGAAGCGGTAGATCCGGGCGACCTCGAAGGTGTTCGTCAGTTCCGGCTCGCCGTGCTCGATCAGGCACGACTTGGCGGTCGTGCCGCCCATGTCGAAGCACAACAGCCGGTCCTCACCCAGCCGGCGGGCGAAGAAGCTGCCGGCCAGTGCCCCCGCGGCCGGGCCGGACTCGACCAGGCGGATCGGGGTGCGCGCCGCGTCGGCCGCCGAGACGACGCCGCCGTTGGACAGCATCATCAGCACCGAACCGCCGAAGCCCTCGTCGGCCAGCCAGCGCTGCAACTCGACCAGGTAGGGGCCGATCACCGGGATCGTCGCCGCGTTGCACGCGGTGGTGATCATCCGCGGGTACTCACGAATCTGCGGCGAGATCTCCGACGACAGGCACACCGGTACGCCGAGCTCGGCGGCGAGGTGGGCGGCGACGGCGCGCTCGTTGGCCGGGTTGGAGTAGGCGTTGATCAGGCACACGCCGACGGCTTCGACGCTCGCGGCACGCAGCTGCGCGGTCAGCTTGGCCAACGCCTGGGCGGTGGGCGGCTCGGCGGCCTCGCCCGTTGCGGTGGTGCGCTCGTCGATCTCGAACACCCGGTCGCGGGGTACGGGCGGCGCGGGGAAC
This sequence comes from uncultured Ilumatobacteraceae bacterium, assembly GCA_964565975.1. Classification (GTDB taxonomy): domain Bacteria; phylum Actinomycetota; class Acidimicrobiia; order Acidimicrobiales; family Ilumatobacteraceae; genus JAKOUY01. The sequence goes on from CAZMHG010000027.1 coordinate 9,773, forward strand.
TCGATCTGCAGGTCGTACATGTCGTAGCGGTGCTCGCTGCGGATCTCGAGCGTGTCGCCGAAACCGGCGGTGGTGACGACCGCGGCGCGGCCGATCTTGCCCTCGATCAGGGCGTTGGTGATCAGCGTCGTGGCGTGCACGATCGGCGCGGTGATGTCCGCCGGGCGGACCCCGGTGCGGGCGAGCAGCTGATGGATGCCCGTGCGCACGCCGTCGAGCGGCGCGTGCGGCGTGGTCAGCGTCTTGTCGACGACGACCTCGCCCGAGGACGCGTCGAGCAGCACGATGTCGGTGAACGTGCCGCCGATGTCGACGGCCAACCGCCAGTCGCGCCCGGTCATGCGCCCGCTCCTGTTCGCGGCGGAGCGAAGACGTCGAGGATCCAGACCTCGTTCAGCTCGTCGTCACCGATGAACACGCTGTCGCCGTGCCACACGCTGGTCGGTGCCAGGTAGACGTCGCCGGCATGCAGCACGGTCCGTTGCCGGTCGTCCTTGTCCTGGCTGATGCGGAAGTCGAGCGCGCCGCGCATGATGATCCCCAGTTGTTCGTTCGTCGGGTGGTGGTGGATGACCGAGCCCTGCGCCCCACCGTCGATCCGCCAGAACCACAACTCGAGCTGCTCGCCGAGGATGACGCGCTTGCGGAACCCGGCCCGGTCGGTGGGCTGGAAGGCTTCGTCGTCGAAGAAGTAGGTGTACCGCGGGTCGTTCACAGCAGACGCTCGACCATCCGGCGCTCGACGTCGTCGAGGTGGGCGACGACCGCGGCGCGTGCCTTGCGGCCGTGACCACGCGCGACGGCATCGGCGATCTGGCGGTGGGCCGCGGTGGACTCGGCGATGATCGCGGCGACCTCGCTGCGGTTGACCTCGGCGTACAGCAGGCTGGCGAACTCGCCGCTGCCGAACAGCGAGGCGAGTGCCTTGGAATGCACCTCGTACAGCATCGGGTTGCCGCACGCCCGGGCCAGCGTGCTGTGGAACGTGCGGTCGATCCCCCGGAACTGGTCGAGCTTGGTTGGGTCCTGGGCGGCCAGCTCGCTGAGCGTGGCGCGCTCCTCGTCGGTCGACCGCTGCGCGGCGAGCTCGGCGATCGTCGGCTCGATCACCTGGCGGACCTCGAACAGCTGGGTGACCAGCTTCTTGCGGTCGTCGCCGGTGAAGTTGACGTCGGGGAGGTGCTCGGCGACGACGGTGCGGTTGCCGCGGCGCTCGATGAACCCGGCGATGACCAGGCCCTGGATCGCTTCGCGGACGCTGGTTCGGGCCACGCCGAACTCCTGGCACAGCACCCGCTCGGCAGGCAGCGCGGCGCCGGGGGCCAGCTTGCCGGTGTGGATCGCGTCGGCCAGCTGGGCACGGATCTCGGCCGGCACGGTTCGCCGGGCGATGGGGTCGAATCCGGCCACGCCTACTGCGCACCCCGCTCGGCGAACGTGCGGCGTTCGGCGGCGATGTCGAGCGGGCGGATGATCGCCTGGTTCTCGGCATCGCCCCACAGGTGCGCCGGGACGAGCCACATCACCTCGAACTCCAGCCCGTCGGGGTCGACGGCGTACAGGCTCTTGTTCGCCCCGTGATCGCTGGCGCCGACGAGCGCGCCGGCGGCCTGCAGGCGGGTGCGCATCTCGTCGAGCTCGGCCAGCGTGGGCACCTCCCAGGCGATGTGGTACAGCCCGACGCTCGACCGTCCCGCGGCGCTCGGCTCGGCGCCCGCACCGATCGAGAAGAAGGCGATGTCGTGGTGGTTCTCGCTGGCCGGGGCACGCATGAAGGCGAACGCGCCGTCGGGATGCTCGATGATCGTGCGGAAGCCGAGCACGTCGCGGTAGAAGTCCCGTGTCCGGCGCGCGTCACGCACGTACAGCACCGCGTGGTTCATCCCTGTGATCGGCATCGAACGTCCTCCCTTCCGCGTCCGTTTGGACTGATGGTCAGACCATAACACGCCGACGCGAGCGGTTGCCGCGGCGGACGGATCGGCGTCCTCAGGTGGTGGAGCGGGGAGGGGGCTTGCCGGTGGTGCGTCGGGCGGGGAGAATGGGGCGACCCGGGATGTGGGGAGGGTGGATCGTGAGTTGTCGACCTGCCGTGACGGCGGTGTGTGTGTTGGTGTTGGCGGCTGCGTGTAGCAACAACGCGGCGGTTCCGGCTGCGTCGGCGCAGGTCGCGGTGCCTGGTGTTGCGGCCGATCTGGCGCGTCCGGCTGCGGATGCGGCGACGGTGGTGACGGTGGTGACGGCGCCGGTGCCGCGGATCACGAGCGGTGTGAGCACGCCGACGACGTTGGCCGGCGTGCCGGGCTCGGTGGCGCCTGTGGGTTCGTCGTTGCCGGTGACGACGACGACGTTGCCGACCGAGGATCAGATCAAGCAGGCGATCCAGGACTACTTGGTGGCCTACTTCGCCTGCGGGCAGAAGCCTGCGGAGTGCGACCCGGAGGTCGCGATGGCGCCAGGTGGGCCAGGGGCGACCAGCCTCGATGAGTTTCGCCAGGCGCTGGTGGACCGCGAGTGGCGCTTCGACACCGACATCCATGGGACACGCCTGGTGGTGACAAAGGTGGTGATGTTCGGGGCGGAGGGGGCCGAGGTGACGTCGTGCATCTTTGACGCGGGGGTCCTGCTAGGCCCGGACGGGCCCGACGGGAAGCCGACGGTGGTCAACGACGAGGCGAAGACCTCGACGTATGTTCATCATGTCCGGTTGGTCGAGGGCCGGTGGCGGGTGTGGGAGCAACTGCCGCCGGTGTTTGTGGGCGAGGGTGACCTATGTGGTCCGGTCTCCTGATCCTGCTCGCGCTTGCGCCCGTTCACACCTCTGTTGTCGAGGGAGGCAGCGGCCCGGGTGGGGTGATCATTGCTCAAGTGACGGGTCAGACCGAGGGCGGGGTCGCGCATCCGAGGAGTCGGCGGACCGGGAAGCCGGTGGTGACGTGTCCGCCGTTCGAGCGGGTGACTGGGGTGACTGTGGCCGGCGCGGCGGGGGCGGCGGAGCCGACGAAGGTGATCAATGGTGTGTTGCACCACTTGTTCGTGCGGGTGTGTGAGGGCGAGTCGCAGTACGCGTGGGTACCCGAGTTGACGACCAAGGAGTTGGCGACGGGTGCGTTCTCGGAGGTGGTCAAGCGGGTGCCCAAGCCGCGGTTGGTCAGTGCGCCACCGGTGGGCAAGTTGATCGTCAACTTGGAGACCTGGTTTGGGGTCGCTCGGATGGGGCCGGTGTCGGCGACGGCGGCGATTCCGGGGTTGTCGGTCACGGTGACGGCGACGCCGAGGCGGATCGTATTGACGACGGGGTCGCGCGCGTCCGGTGATCCGTCGACGGTGACCTGCACGCTGTGGGGGTCGGCGACCAAGCCGGCGAACGGGTGCGTGTGGACGCCGAGTGTGCCCTCGGTGCCGCGGTTCACGGGTGGTGGGTATGTGTTCCGTGGGTCGGTCGCGGTGTGGTGGGACGTGTCGTGGCGCGGGTCGGACGGGTCGAGTGGTGTGCTTGATCCGATGAGCGTGTCGACCCCGGTTCGTTTCGCCGTGCGCGAGATCCAAACCATCGGCGGCACGCCGTGACGCCGCCGGGTCCCGTCGAACGCCTGCGACGGGTCTGCCTGGCCCTGCCCGAGGTGACCGAGCGAACGAGCCACGGCGAGCCGACGTGGTTCGTGCGCGACCGCAAGGTGTTCGTCCAGCTCGACGATCACCACCACGGCGCCGACCACCTGGGCTTCTGGTGCGCCGCGCCGCCGGGGGTGCAGCAGGAGTTGATCGAACTGGAGCCCGACCGGTTCTTCCGCCCGCCGTACGTCGGCGGACGGGGCTGGCTCGGTGTGCGCATCGACCGCAGCCCCGACTGGGCCGAGGTCGCCGCGATCGTCGCCGACGCCTATCGCTGCGTGGCACCGAAGACGCTCGCCGCGCAACTCGACGTGCCCGGCCGCTGAGCCGATCCCCAACCCGGTCGCTGCGCCACGGGGCCGTGGGTGCTTGGCGTCCCCGTCCGGGTCGGGTGCCGGCTCAGCCGATCGGCAGCGTCAACGTGAAGATCGCCCCGCCGTCGGGTGCGTTGGCCGCCGTGACCGTGCCGTGATGTTCGGTGGCGATGCCGGCGACGATCGACAAGCCCAACCCCGAACCGGCACCGACACGTGCCGGGTCGGCCTGCCAGAAGCGATCGAACGCGTGGGCCAGGGCGTCGGGGTTCAGCCCGGCACCGTGGTCGCGCACGGTCAGCACGGCGCGGTGGGCGTCGCGCACGACACGCACCTCGATCGGCGAGCCGGCGGG
>CAZMHG010000028.1:0-13601 GCA_964565975.1 uncultured Ilumatobacteraceae bacterium
TGTCGAGCCAGGGCTGACCCTCACCGGTCAGCTGGGAGAGGTGATGAAGGAGTCCGCCCAGATCGCCCTCAACTACGTGCGTTCGCACGCCGACGAGCTGGGTCTGGACGCCGAGGCGTTGCGCCGCCGGTTCCACGTCCACGTTCCTGCCGGGGCGGTGCCCAAGGACGGCCCGTCGGCGGGGATCACGATCGCCACGGCGCTGGTCTCGTTGCTGACCGGGCGTCGTGTCAAGCCGAGCGTCGGCATGACCGGCGAGATCACCCTGCAGGGCCAGGTGCTGCCGATCGGCGGGGTCAAGCAGAAGGTCCTCGCCGCGCACCGGATGGGGCTGACCGACGTCGTCCTGCCGAAGCGCAACGGGCCGGACCTCGACGACGTGCCCGAGCGGGTGCGCGACGAGATGACGTTCCACCTCGCCGACACCTATGCCGACGTCGCCGCCGTGGCATTTGCCTGAACGGCCGGTCTGACGAACGCGCGACGGCCCGGCCGTGCACCGTGTGGGTGCAACGGCCGGGCCGTGGTCACGTCAGGTCAGGTTCCGCTGGTGATCAGCCGGCCTTGCCCAGCGCCAGGTTGCTGACGTCCTCGAACTCGGTGGTCAACGGCACCACCTTGCCCTTCTCCAGCTTGCTGTACACGACGCTGCGGTTGAACAGGCGGTTGTACCCGGGCAGGCCGTCGGTCCACTCCTTGGTGAAGTCGAGCACCGGCACCATGCCATTCAGGTCGAGCTTGCTCGTCGACGAGGCGGCGTCGAAGAACGACGTCGCGGTGATGTCGCCCTGGATGCCTTCGGCGATCTTGGTGAAGCCGACGAACGCTGCCCATGTGCCCATGCCACCGAGGCTGTTGTAGTCCAGCTCGTTCATGTCGTAGCCGCCCTCGGTGAGCGCGGTGCGGTACTCGTCCCAGGGTGGGGTCGAGATGTCGGGGTACATGCCGACGATCACGTCGCCGTCCGTCGAGTCCTCGTTGCCCTTTGCCGAGACCGAGTTGAGGTTGCCCTGCGGGCCGTACTGGCGGGCCGTCGTGCCCGACTGCGTCCACGAGGTGTTCCACGCGATGTACGGCGTCTCGGAGAGGATGACGATGACACAGTCGGCACCCGCGGTGGCTTGGGCGACCTCGGTGGAGAAGTCCTGGGCTGTCGCTGGTAGGGATATCTCGGCCCCGAACTTCTTCCCCAACGCCTTCATCGCGTTCTCCATCGGTGGCAGGAAGATCTGTTGCGCACCGTCGACGACTGCGGCGTTGATGTTCTGGCAGCCGTCGTCCACCGCTCGTTTCACCGCCCCGACGGCGTACATCGGCTGGTTGCCGATCGGGAACGAGTGCTTGTCGGTCAGCTCCGACGGGGTGATCGGGCAGCACGCGCCGAACCAGGTGATGTCCTTCGAGGCGATCACCGGCACGATGCTCTCGGCCATGTAGGTGAACGAGCCGACGACCGACACCATGCCCTCGTCCACCGCCTTGCGTGCGCAGGTCGCGGCGACCGCGGCGTCGAACTGCTCGTCACACACGGTGACTTCCAGCGGGTGCCCGGCGATGCCGCCGCGCTTGTTGATGTACTTGGCGTAGGCCTCGGCCGTGTTGGCGATGTTCTTGTAGGTCGGCCCGGCTGCGTTGAGCGTCGTCACCGTCATCACCTTGATCGGTGTGCCGGTCGGTGCGGCGGCCGTGCCGGCCGTGGTCGCCGCCGTCGTGCCGGACGTGGCCACTGCCTGACCGACGTTCGCCGCGGCGAGCAACGCCGACCCGGCGATGGCAGCCATCACGGCCTGTCGGAGCCGCTGGCGTGACAGCACATGTGGTTTGGACATCCCCATGAATTCCCCCAAAGTGTCGGTCGAGCGAGCCACAACGGTCGCAACTCGCGCCTGTGATGCCCGAGCACTATCGCACACCGCGTTGGCACGCGCGACAGCCAAGGGTCTGATGGTCTGACCACGGACCACGGCGGTGACGATGGCTACTATCCGGTTCGCCGGGCTGTGGGGTGTGGCAGGCAAGGGGAGCGATGAACGAGGCGATCAAGTTCGCGTTGCTTGGACTGGGGGTCGGAGCCCTGTACGCGTTCGCCTCGCAAGGCCTGATCGTCATCTACCGCGGCACGGGCGTGCTCAACTTCTCCCTCGGTGCCACGGCGATCGCCGGCGTCTTCTTCCAATGGGAGCTGCACGAGCAGCACGGCTGGCCGTTCCTGCTCTCGTCGCTGATGGGCGTCGCGCTCGCCGCGGTGCTCGGCGGGCTGACGCACTGGATGATCATGCGCCCGTTGCGCCAGGCCAGCTCGTTGGTCCGCGTGATCGCCACCCTCGGTGTGCTGGTGACGATCCAGTCAGCGGTCGTCATCCGCTACGGCTCGAACCCGCATCAGGTGAAGAGCTGGCTGCCGACCAACCGGGTCACGTTGTGGGCCGGTGTGTCGACGACCGCCGACCGGTTCATCCTCCTCGGGATCGCCGTCGCCTCGTCGATCCTGCTGTGGCTGCTGTACCGCAACAGCCAGTTCGGCCTGGCGACCGAGGCCGTGTCCGAGAGCGAGCGGTCGGCGTCGGCGATCGGCATCTCCCCGAACAAGATCGCCCTGCTCAACTGGGCGCTGGGTTCGGCGATCGCCACCGTCGCCGGCATCCTCGTCGTTCCGATCATCACCCTGCAGGTCACCGCGATGACCTCGCTGGTGCTCGCCGCGCTCGCCGCGGCGCTGGTCGGCGAGTTCAAGTCGTTCCCGATCGCCACCGCGGCCGGCCTGGTGATCGGCATCGGGCAGGCGCTCGTCAGCCGGTACATCCGACCGGCGGGCATCTCCAGCTACTGGCCACCCACCGGCGTCGGGCAGTCCCTGCCGTTCCTGGTGATCATCGTCGTGCTGGTGTTCCGCGGTCGCTCGCTGCCGATGCGCGACTACTTCCTGCGCAAGCTGCCGATGATCGGCAACGGGCGGATGTCGTGGGACTGGACGCTGTACGGCTTCGGCTTCGTCGTCTTCTTGATGCTGACCAAGGAGGGCAAGTGGGTCGACGCGCTGACGGTCACGATGGGCGTCGCCATCGTGCTGCTCTCGATCGTCGTCCTCACCGGCTACGCCGGGCAGCTCTCCCTCGCCCAGTACTCGATCGCCGGCTTCGGGGCCTACGTCGCCGGCCGGCTGGTCGCCGTCTTCCACATCCCGTTCCTGCTCGGCCTGCTCGCCGGCGTCGCCGCAGCAGTGCCGCTGGGCATCGTGTTCGGCCTCCCCGCGGTACGCACACGGGGCATCAACCTGGCGATCGTCACGCTCGGGTTGGGCACCACGATGGAGCTGATGCTGTTCCGCAACCGGGCGTACACCGGCGGGGTGAAGGGCACGCAGGTCGGCGACCCGCACCTGTTCGGTTGGAACATCGGCTCGATCGATCACCCGGCGCGCTACGGCATCTTCGTCGTCGTCATGGCGCTGCTCACGGTGTGGGTCGTGTCCAACGTGCGCCGCGGCCGCAGCGGTCGGCGGCTGATCGCCGTGCGGACCAACGAGCGCGCCGCCGCGGCGCTCGGCATCGACGTGCCGCGGGCGAAGCTGTTCGCCTTCGCCTTCGCCTCTGCGGTCGCCGCGCTCGGCGGTGTGCTGCTGGCGTTCCGGCTGAGCTCGATCAGCTACGAGTCGTTCAACAACTTCACCTCGATCACCTACGTCGGGCTGGCGCTGGTGGGCGGCGTCGGCCATCTGCTCGGCGCGTTCGTCGGCGGCACGATGGCCGTCGCCGGCTTGAACCAGGCGATCTTCGAGTCGAACTGGGACGGTGTCGGCCGCTGGATCCAGTTCATCAGCGGTGTGGCGATCCTGCTGACGGTCCTCGCCTACCAGGACGGCGTCGCCGCCGAGTGGGTCAAGATGTTCCGGGCGTTCAAGAAGGCGCGCAAGTGGGGTCGCTCGTACCGGATCAAGCTCGCCGACGTCACCCCGTCGGCCACGGTCGAGCTGGCCCGCGACGCCAACGTCAACGGTGACGCCGACGTCAACGCCGACGCCGGCGGAGATCGGGCACGGGTGACGCCACGGACCCTGTCGATCGAGAACCTCACCGTGCGCTATGGCGCGGTCGTCGCCGTCAACAGCGTCAGCTTCCAGCTCACGCCGGGCACCGTCACCGGTCTGATCGGGCCGAACGGCGCGGGCAAGACGTCGCTGATCGACGCGATCAGCGGGTTCGCCGCGTCGAGCGGGCGGGTGGTGCTGGACGGCACGGACATCTCAAAGCTCACCCCTGCCAGGCGGGCGCGTGCCGGTGTCGCCCGCTCGTTCCAGTCGCTCGAGCTGTTCGAGGACGCGACGGTCTACGAGAACCTCAGCGTCGCCGCCGACCCGCAGGACCTCGGGGCCTACGTCACCGACCTGATCCACCCGGTGGACCCGCCGTTCCCGCCCGAGGTCGTCCGGGCGATCGTCGAGTTCGACCTCGACGAGGACCTGCACCGAGACGTCAAGGACCTGTCGTACGGCAAGCGCCGGCTGCTGGCCATCGCCCGCGCCGTGGCGATGCACCCGAGCGTGCTGCTGCTCGACGAACCCGCCGCCGGGTTGAGCTCGTCCGAGGGCGCCGAGCTGGGCGACCTGGTGCGCCGTCTCGCCGACGACTGGGGAATGGCGGTGCTCGTCGTCGAGCACGACATGAACTTCGTGATGGGCGTGTGCGACCGGGTCGTCGTGCTGGACTTCGGCACGCTGATCGCCGCCGGGACGCCGGCCGAGGTGCAGGCCGATCCCGCGGTGATCGCCGCGTACCTCGGTGAACCGACCGACGACGAGGCGCGCCCTGTTCCGGTTCCGGCCGCAGGAGGTGCGTCGTGAGATGTCTGCTGGAGACCCGCTCGCTGATGGCCGGATACCTCGGCCGGCACGTCGTGCGCAAGGTCAACCTGAAGGTCCACCCCGGCGAGGTCGTCTGCCTGCTCGGCCCGAACGGTGCAGGCAAGACCACCACCTTGCTGACGATCGCCGGCGAGCTGCCGCCGGTGGACGGATTGGTGATGTTCGACAACGTGCCGACCTTCACCCCGATGTACCAGCGGGTGCGCGACGGCGGCATGGCGATCGTCACCGAGGAACGGCTGGTGTTCACCAAGATGTCGGCCCGCGACAACCTGCGCGTCGGCGGTGGCGACGTCGATCGTGCACTGGCGCTGTTCCCCGAGCTCGGGCCGCGCCTCGACGTCCGCGGCGGCATGCTCTCGGGCGGCGAGCAGCAGATGCTCGCCCTTGCCCGCGCCCTCAGCCACCGGCCGGAGATGCTTCTCGCCGACGAGCTGTCCCTCGGGCTGGCGCCGAAGATCGTCGATCGGCTGCTGGGTGCCGTGCGGCAGGCGGCCGACGAGCACGGCATGGGCGCCCTGATCGTCGAGCAGCACGCCCGCAAGGCGCTGAAGTACGCCGACCGGATGTACCTGATGGCCCGTGGCCAGACCTTGATGGAGCTGGCCGCAGCCGAAGCGATCGGACGCCTCGACGAGATCGAGCACGCCTACCTGCGCGGCACGTCCGAGACCGAGGACGACCACATCGAGCACCAGCTGCGCAAGAAGAAGCGCAAGGTCATGCGCCGGATGCGCGTGCGTGAGCGCGAGCTGAACCGCCTCACCGGTGCGCTGGTCTCCACGCGCAAGGCGGAGGACGACGACTACTACTTCGACCGCGACCGCGAACGGCGCGAACGATCCATGGAACTGAGGAGCAGGTAATGGGCTATCGCACCGCCGAACTACCGCCGGTCGAGCTGGACGAGTTCGCCACGATGCCGTTCTTCAAGCGGATGAAGATGTTGCAGTTGCACTGGGTCGATCATGGCTTCGGCACACCGAAGGCGACGTCGACGTTCTACCTGTGGAAGATCTTCTGGTACTCGCTGTTCGGCATCGTGCTGGCCGCGACCTTCACCAAGGGCATCGAGTTCAACCGCATCGGCGATTGGTGGCACGAGCCGATCTTCTACCAGAAGCTGATGATCTGGACGATCCTGATGGAGATCCTCGGCCTTGCGTCGACCTCCGGCCCGCTGGCGTTCCACTTCGACCCTCCGATCGGCGGCGTCCTGTACTGGTGGCAGAACGACACGCTGCGCGTTCCGCCGTACCCCAACCACGTGCCGTTCACCGCGGGCAACCGGCGCACGCCGTGGGACACCGGGCTGTACAAGCTGATCATCGCCAGCCTGCTGCTGCTGTTCTTCCTGTCCGGCGACCGCACCATCCCCGGCCTTCCTGCCGGAAGCGCAGGGATCCTGCCGCAATGGGCGGTGCTGATCTACTGCGGGCTGATTCTCACCATGGGTCTGCGCGACAAGGTGGTGTTCCTGTCAGCCCGCTCCGAGCAGTACGTGCCGACGCTGATGTGCTTCGGGCTGATGGGCAACTTCCGCGACATGATCATCGCCGCGAAGATCTTCATCGTCGTGATCTGGATGGGCGCCGGCTTCTCCAAGCTGCAGCGCGGCTTCGCCTGCACCGTCACGATCATGTGCCAGAACACGCCGTGGATGGTGTTCAAGAACTTCCGCCGCAAGCTGGTGAGGGACTACCCGAACGACCTGCGCCCGTCGCACGTCGCCAACCTCCTGGCGCACATCGGCGGCACCCTGTGCGAGTTCGTCATGCCGCTGACCCTGCTGTTCTCGCCGTGGCCGTGGCTGACGTGGATCGCGATCATCTCGATGTGGATGTTGCACACGTTCATCATCTCGACCTTCCCGCTGGCCGTGCCGCTGGAGTGGAACGTGTTCTTCATGTTCTGCGCGGCGTTCCTGTTCGCCAACTTCCACCCGAGCCAGGGCTACGCGGTGGCCGACATGAGCCCGCATCTGCTGGTGATCGTGCTGATCGTCGCCCTGTTCCCGATCGTGCTCGGCGCGCTGCGCCCGCAGTACGTGTCGTTCCTGGTGGGGATGAAGCAGTACGCCGGCAACTGGGCCGCGGCGACCTGGTCGTTCCGCAACCAGTCGATGGAGGACCGGATCGACGAGAAGATCGTCAAGGCCGCCGACAACCAGATCGAGCAGATCGAGCCGCTCTTCGGCCGGGAGATCTCCGAGATCTTCATCCAGAAGGCGGTCGCCTTCCGGATGATGCACCCGATGGGCCGGATGCACATCTCCGCACTGATGCGCCACGTCGACGACCTCGACCACCGTGTCCAGCGCGAGGGCGAGTTCACCAGCAACGTCCTGCTCGGCTGGAACTTCGGCGACGGCCACTGCGCGGACGAGCGGCTGATCGCCGCGCTGCAGGAACGCTGCCAGTACGAACCGGGCGATGTCGTCGTCGCCTGGACCGAGTCGCAGCCGGCGTTCAGCAAGAAGACCCAGTACCGCGTCATCGACGCCGCGCTCGGTTGCGTGGAGAAGGGCTGGTACCACAACGACGACGCGGCCGACGAGCAGCCGTGGCTGCCCAACGGGCCGATCCCGCACACCGTCACCTGGACCATGCCCGGCTACGTGGCGCCCGGCGTCGCGCACCCGGGCACCGGCGGCCGCACCTGATGTGCGCTCCGGCACGGTTCGCTGCGGCATGGTTCCCTCTGGTGGCGGCCGTACCGTTGAACCCGTGAGGTTGCCCGCCCAGGTCGATGCCGCCGGTCGCGCCGGCGACCCCGGGGGAAGGCGGGCGGTCGTCGTCGGCAGCGGACCCAACGGGCTCGCCGCCGCGGCGCGGCTGGCACGGGCCGGCCTGGCGGTCACCGTCCTGGAATCGGCGGCGCGCATCGGTGGTGGGACACGCAGCTCGGAGATGATCGTGCCCGGGCTGGTGCACGACGATTGCTCGGCGTTTCATCCGCTGGCGGTCCGCGCTCCGTTCCTGTCGTCGCTCGACCTCGGCCGGTACGGGCTGCGCTGGCTGCAACCGCAGCTCGACTGCGCCCATCCGCAGGACGACGGTTCCTGCGGCGTGTTCGAGCGGTCGCTGGACGCCACGGCGCTGGCGCTCGGCGCCGACGGTGATCGCTGGCGGCGGCTGTTCGCGCCGCTCGCCGCGCGCTTCGACGACCTGCTGGTCGACACGGGTCGCCCGATCGTGCACCTGCCCCGCCACCCGTTGACCCTGGCGCGCTTCGGGACCGGGGCGATGCTGCCGGCCACCGTGCTCGCCCGGCTGTGGGGCACCGAGCAGGCCAAGGCGTTGTGGCTGGGCGTCGCCGCGCACGCCTTCTACCCGCTGAACCGTCCGTTCACCAGCGCCGTGGCGCTGATGCTGATCACCGCCGCGCACGCCCAGGGATGGCCGGTCGCGGCCGGTGGCTCGCAGGCCATCGCCGACGCGCTGGCCGCCGACATCGCCGCCCACGGCGGCACGATCGAGACCGGCGTCCACGTCCGCACCATCGCCGAGCTCCCCGACCACGACGTGCTGATGCTCGACGTGTCGCCGGCCAGCGCCCTGCAGCTCCTCGGCGACCGGCTGCCAGCGCACGTCGCCCGCGCCTATCGCCGGTTCCGCTACGGCCCGGGCGCGTTCAAGGTCGACTTCGCCATCGAGGGAGGCGTGCCATGGCGGGCCGAACCGGCTCGCCACGCCGGCACCGTGCACCTCGGCGGCACGGCAGCCCAGGTCGCCGCGGCCGAGCAGGCGATCCACCGTGGCGCGATGCCCGAACGGCCATTCGTCCTCGTCGGCCAGCAGTACCTCGCCGACCCGACCCGATCGGTCGGCAACGTGCACCCGTTGTGGACCTATGCGCACGTACCTCACGGCTACACCGGCGACGCGACCGGCGCGATCGTCGCCCAGCTCGAGCGCTTCGCCCCTGGCGTGCGCGACCGGATCGTGGGCATGGCCGTACGGTCAACGACGGAGATGTCGGTGTACAACGCCAACTACGTCGGCGGCGACATTGCCGGTGGTGCGTCGTCGCCCAAACAGCTGCTCTTTCGCCCGCGCCTGGCGCGTGACCCCTACGCGACCGGCGTCCCGGGCACGTTCCTGTGCTCGGCGTCCACCCCTCCGGGGGCTGGCGCCCACGGCATGTGCGGCGCCAACGCCGCCGCCCGGGCCCTCGCCGCACTGCACCCCTGAGCTCGGCGACCCACCCGCGGCCGGCCCGTGGGTGGGTGCCGTCGCCGGCTGGCGGTAAGGATGGGTTTCGTGCGCCGCCAGATGCCCAAGCCTCGCGAGTTCGCCGACCTGCTCACGTTCCGCAAGCCGGTGCTCGACCGGACCGAGGCGCGGCTGGCCAACGCGCACACGATCGCGGACCTGCGCTCGATCGCCAAGCGGGTCACGCCCACCGCACCGTTCGACTACACCGACGGCGCGGCCGAGGGCGAGCTGTCGCTCGAGCGGGCCCGCCAGGCGTTCCGCGACATCGAGTTCCATCCGGCGATCCTGCGCGACGTGTCCGACCTCGACACCTCGTGCACCGTGGCCCGTGGCCCGTCGGCGATGCCGTTCGGCATCGCCCCAACCGGCTTCACCCGCATGATGCACAGCGCCGGCGAGGTCGCCGGCGCGGCGGCCGCGGGGGCGGCAGGCATCCCGTTCTCGCTGTCCACGGTTGGCACGGCCACACCAGAGCAGGTCGCCGCCGCCAACCCCAACGGGCGCAACTGGTTCCAGCTGTACATGTGGAAGGACCGCCAGCGCTCGCTCGATCTCCTCGACCGCGCTGCCGCTGCCGGTTTCGACACCCTGCTCGTCACGGTCGACGTGCCCGTCGCCGGTGCCCGCCTGCGCGATCGGTACAACGGGCTGACGATCCCGCCCACGTTGACGGGGCGCACCGTGCTGAACGCGATCCCCAAGGTGCGCTGGTGGTTCGACTTCCTGACCACCGAACCGATCGGCTTTTCGACCTTCAAGGGGTTCGACGGCACGGTCGCCGAGTTGCTCGACTCGATGTTCGACCCGAGCGTGGAGTACGAGGACCTCGTCTGGATCAAGGATCGTTGGCCGGGACCGGTGGTCGTCAAGGGGGTCCAGACGGTCGCCGACGCGCAGCGCTGCGCCGACCTCGCGGTGGACGGCGTGCTGCTGTCGAACCACGGCGGGCGCCAGCTCGATCGGGCCCCGATCCCGTTCCACCTGCTGCCCGAGGTCCGCAAGGTCCTGCCGGACAGCGTCGAGGTGTGGATCGACACCGGGATCATGTCGGGGGCGGACATCGTCGCGGCGATCGCCTGCGGCGCGTCGTTCACCCTGGTCGGGCGCGCCTACCTCTACGGGCTGATGGCCGGGGGGCGGCGCGGTGCCAATCGGGCGATCCAGATCCTGTCGGACGAGGTGCGCCGGACGATGAAGCTGCTCGGTGTGCGCAGCGTCGCCGAACTGGAACCGGGACACGTCACCCAGTTGCAGCGCCTCGAACCGCGCGTCCGCCCGGGCTGACCCTCGCAGCCGGCCCGCCCCGTCCGCGACGGCTCGTGCCGCTACGCCGGCGCGTTGTTGTCGTACAGCGCCGGCCGTGCCGGCAGCTCGACGGCCACCCGGGTGCCGCTGCGGTACGCGTCGATCGCCCGGTTGGCCACGACGGTCGCCGCGTAGCCGTCCCAGACGCTCGCCCCGGGAAAGGGCGAGGCGGTGCGGATCGCGTCGATCCACGCCTGCAACTGGATGCGGTACGCCTCGGCAAATCGGCCGAGCCACAGCTCGGGCAACGCCGTGCCGCGATGGAACGCACGCGAGCGGGTGACGAACGAACCGTCGCCCATCACGGACTGGCCGAGCGAGCCGGTCACCCGGCAGACGACCTCGTACCCGTATTGGCTGTTGACGAACGCCTCGATCTCGACCAGCACGCCACCGGCGGTGCTCAGCACCACCAGGATCGGGTCGAGCTCACCCTCGGGCGTGAGCGGGCCCGGCGACGGCGCGAGGACGTCGACCGTGGCGTACTCGTCGTCGAGCAGCCACCGGTTGATGTCGAACTCGTGGATCACCATGTTGGTCAGCGTCTGCGGCGTGGCCAGCCCGTACGGGGCACGGGTGTTGCGGTGGATGTTGTGCACGATCAGCGGGCGGCCGATGCCATCGTCGGTCAGCTCGGCCTTCATCGCCATGTAGCCGGGATCGAAGCGGCGCATGAAGCCAAGTTGCACGAGCCGTCGCCCGAGGCCTGCCTCGATGTCGACCATCTCCCGCGCGTCGGCCTCGGTGACCGCGAGCGGCTTCTCGCACAGGATCGGCTTGCCGGCAACGAACCCGATGCGCAGTTGCTCGGCGTGCAATGCGTCGGGCGACGCGATCAGCACGGCATCGACCTCGTCATCCTGGAACACGGCGGCGACGTCCGGTGCGGCTCGGCCGCCGACCTGCCCGGCGACGGCTTCGGCCCGGGTCATGTCGGCGTCGAACACCACGCTGACCGTTGCACCGGCCACGCTGCCGGACAGGTTGACGGCGTGCGCCGTGCCGATGTTGCCCGCCCCGATGATGCCCACGCGTACCGTCACGCGCGCCACCGTACCCGTGGCGCCGCAGCACGCACCCAGGCGCGCCTCGGGCATGTCGTCCGCCGGGATCAGTCGACGAGGGACAAGAACTCGGCCAGCGCGTCGGCGGTCATGTGGACCTCGTGCTCGGCCTGGGGGTAGCCGCCCGAGGCGACGTCAGCGGCGAAGGCGCGCAGCGCGTCGACGCGCCTGGTCTGCAGTTCGGCTTCGAGCGCGGCGACGTCGGCGTACTTCTTGGCGTGCCGCGGGTAGCGCCCGGTGTTGGTACCGAGCACGTCGCAGGAGAACAGGTACTGGGTGTCGCACGCCGTCCCGCAACCCATTCCCATCGTGATCAGCGGGGTGTGCCGGGTGATGTAGTCGGCCAGCTCGACGGGCACCACCTCCACCTCGATGCACGCCGCACCGGCGTTCTCCAGGTCGCGCACCGCCTGCACCACCGCGCGTGCCTCCGCAGGTGTGCGACCGATCGCCCGGAAGTTGGTCCACGTCGCGTGGTTCGGCACGAGCCCGACATGGCCGGTGACCGGGATGTGCTCGCGGGCCATCGCCTCGATGAACCGTGGCGAGTGCGAGCAGTACACCGCGTCGGCACCGCGCCCGATCATGTCGAACCCCAGGCGGACCGCCTCCTGCGGCGAGGACACCGCGCCGTGCGGCATGCCGACCGAGACGAAGGCGTACGGTGCAGCCCGGCGGATGCCTTCGAGATGGTGGTCGGGCTCGCACGACAGGATCTCGATCCCGGCTTCGGCGGCCGCCGCGGCCTCGGCAGGGGTGTCCACGTGCAGTTGCAGCCAGGTGCGGCTGCCCTTCGCGCTGTGCAGGTCGTAGACGGTGGTGCGGCGCATCGGCTCTCCCTTGTCGGCGGGCGAGTGTAGGCGCCCCGGGACGGGCGATGGACCCTGGCAGGGGTGGCGCGGATCGGCCAAACTCTGCGCCGTGGACGACACGTTGTACGGCACACGCAACAACAAGGGGGAGTGGATCCCCAACCAACGGACCGAGTACCCGCCGGTCTTCGTCTGGCCTCCAGCGCCCGGGAAGGCGTTGCGCTGGTTCCCCAAGTACGTGCTCCCGTGGAACCTGCTGTACCTCGGCGTCGCCGCCGCGGTGTGGTGGGTGGCCACGCCGTCACGGGCGACGATGGTGCACCTGCGGCCCGGCTGGATCATCGCCGTGTTGCTGCGCAACCTGTTGATCACCGTGCTGTGGTACGGCCTGTGGCACTGGCGGCTGTACCGCCGGCGGGCGCAGGAGAGCCGGTTCAAGTTCAACCCGCGGTTCCCCGCGGCGCAGAACAAGCGGTTCACGCTCGGCAGCCAGGTGCGCGAGAACGTGCTGTGGAGCCTGGCCAGCGGTGTGCCGATGTGGACCGCGTGGGAAGTCGTCACCTTGTGGCTGTTTGCCCGCGGCAGCATCCCGTGGCTGCAGTGGTCGCAGCACCCGATCTGGTTCGTCGCCCTGTTCTTCCTGATCCCGCTGTGGCGTGAGGTCCACTTCTACGCGATCCACCGGCTGATCCACTGGCCGCCGCTGTACCGCACGATCCACAGCCTCCATCACCGCAACACCAACACCGCGCCGTGGTCGGGCCTGTCGATGCACCCGCTCGAGCACCTGCTGTACTTCAGCGCCGTGGCGATCCACTGGATCGTTCCCTCCCACCCGGTCCATGCGCTCTACGACCTGGTCCACCTGGGCATGTCGCCGGTCCCTGGCCACAGCGGCTTCCAACGTGTCGAGCTGGGCGAGGTCGGTGTCGAGACCGGTTGCTACATGCACTACCTGCACCACAAGCTGTTCGAGGTGAACTACGCCGACGGGGTGATCCCGCTGGACAAGTGGTTCGGATCGTTCCACGACGGCACCCCGGCGGCCGACGCCCGGCTGAAGGCCCGCCGGCTGGCCCGCGCCGGGCGGATGCCCGAGCCGGCGAGCGAGTGAGGCGATCGCTCGTACGTCTGACGCGACGATGACGCACGTGTAGGCGCGCCGGCCCTACGGTGGGCGCGTGAACGTGGCAGTGCAGGCCGATGGTCTGGTCAAGCGGTATGGCGATCTCGCCGCGGTCGACGGCGTCGACCTGCAGATCGGCATCGGCGAGTTCTACGGAATCCTCGGCCCGAACGGTGCCGGCAAGACGACGTTGCTGGAGATGCTCGAAGGCATCCG
>CAZMHG010000029.1:0-3848 GCA_964565975.1 uncultured Ilumatobacteraceae bacterium
CGTGCTGCTGATCGACCATGACATGAACCTGATGCTCGACGTGTGCCACCGGCTGTACGTGCTCGACTTCGGTCGTGTGATCGCCGTGGGCACGCCCGAGGACGTGCGCAACGACCCAGTCGTGATCACGGCCTACCTCGGATCGGAGTTGAGCTGATGACCGTCCTCGAGCTGCGCGGCGTCACCGCCGGCTACGGCGACGCCGCGGCGATCCGCGACGTCAGCCTGCGCGTCGGCGCAGGCGAGGTGCTCGCCCTGCTCGGCCCGAACGGCGCCGGCAAGAGCACGACACTGCGCACGATCATCGGGCTGATCCGACCGCGTGTAGGTGATGTGATCGCGCTCGGCCGGCCGATCAGCCGGCGCGTCGACCGCAACACGCGCGCGGGGGTGGTGCTCGTCCCCGACAACCGGGCCATCTTCCACCAGCTGACGGTTCGCGAGAACCTGTCGCTGGCCACCCGCCGCGGCGGGCCGGCCATCGCCACGGCGTTGGATCGCTTGCCCCGGCTGGCGCGCCTCAGCGCCCGTCAGGTCGGCCTGCTGTCGGGCGGTGAGCAGCAGATGCTGGCGCTCGCCAAGGCCCTCCTGGCCCGCCCCAAGGTGCTGCTGGTCGACGAGATGAGCATGGGTCTCGCCCCGGTCGCGGTGCAAGAGCTGTTGCCCGTCGTGCGCTCGCTGGCCGACGACGACGGCGTCGGCGTCGTGCTCGTCGAGCAACACGTCGACCTGGCACTGAAGATCGCCGACCGCGCCATGGTGCTGCACCACGGTCGCGTCGCACTCGAAGGCCCCGCCGGCGACCTGCTCGCCGACCGCGACCGAGTCCACCGCGCGTACTTCGGCGAATCCAACTGACGCGGCGGCGACACGAACCGCTTCCGCGGCGTCAAGATCGCCTGCCGCGACGGATCAGGTGATGCAGATTCCCCCGTCGACGACGATCGTCTGACCGGTCACGTAGCCACCGGCGGCGGAGGCCAGCCAGATGGCGGTGGCGGCGAGCTCGCGAGGATCGCCGAGCCGCCCGGCGATCACGCGCGGCAACTGGCTCTCGATGTACGCGGCCTCGTAGTTGTCGGTCATCTCCGACTGGAAGAAGCCTGGCGCGATCGCGTTGACACGGATGCCCTTGCGCGACGCCCACTGCTGAGCGAGGTCGCGGGTCAGGCCGATCACGGCAGCCTTGCTCGCCGCGTAGGCGGCCTGGGGAAGGCCGGCGGTGGTGATCCCGAGAACCGAAGCGATGTTGACGATCGCGCTGCCGGGTTGCATCACGCGGGCGCAGGCCTGAGCCATCCAGTACGAGCCGCTGAGGTTGAGGTCGACGACGCCGCGGAAGTGGTCGGGGGTCTCGCGAGTGGCCGGTACGGCCGCGCCGACGCCGGCGTTGTTGATCAGGATGTCGACGCGTCCGAAGCGCTCGACACCGGCCGCCACGACGGCGGAGCACTGGTCGGGGTCGGTGACGTCGGTGGTCACGGCCAGCGCGGCGCGACCGATGGCCTCGACCGCTGCGGCAGTGTCGGCCAGGCGATCGGCCCGCCGGGCGGCGAGCACCACGTCGGCGCCGGCCTCGGCGAAGGCAGTGGCGAAGGCCACCCCCAGGCCGGACGAGGCACCGGTGACGAGGACGACCTTGTCCTCGACGGAGAAGAGGTCGAGCACCGACACGTCAGCCGTCGACCGTGACCTTGCGGTCCTTGTGCGTCCCGGGTGCCGTGCGGAGCCTGTTGGCCTGCTTGGCCGTGCGCACGTGGAACGGCTTGAGGTTGGCCCGCTTGGACCGCCACCACTCCTTGGGGTGGTTGCTCGGCCGCATCATCGGCGTGTCGCCGTGGGCGTCGATGTAGTACGTGTTCGAGCCGGCGCAGTTGCCGATGTGGAAGATCGACGTCGGCTGCTTGGACACGACCCACTCGAACTCGTCGCGCTGCACGCCGGCGTCGACCTCGATGTAGTCGGCGCCCTGCTTGCGGGCGGCCTTCAGCCAGTTGACGAGGTTCCGCACGCTCAGCTCCACCCCGGCGATGTACGAGCCGCTGATGTTGTTGTACGGCCCGTAGACGAGGAAGAAGTTCGGGTAACCGGCGACGGCGACGCCACGGAACGCCTGGTAGCGGTTGGCTTCCCAGAAGTCCTGCAGCGACTCGCCGGTCCTGCCGTACACGGGGTACGTGGGCAGCGAGCGGCCCGAGAACGGCTTGTACCCGGTGGCGCACACGACGATGTCGACCTCGCGCTCCGTGCCGTCGCTGGTGACGATGCCGCGTTGCGAGAACCGTTCGATCGGCGTGGTCACCAGGTCGACGTTGCGCTGGTTGAACATCGGATAGAAGTTCTGCGAGAAGCTCGGCCGCTTGCAGCCCCAGTTGTACTGCGGGATCAGTGCCTCGGCGACCACCGGGTCGTCGACCTGCTTTCGCACGTGCCACCGACCGACCTTCTCCATCGAGCGGCCGAAGACGCGCAGGCGGTCGTAGCGCACGAACGTCTGGAAGAAGACGATGTCCATCATGAACGCGATGAACAGCCGCCACAGGCGCAGGAAGCCGGGAACCCGGTTGAACGCAGTGCGCAGGCCGGGGCGAATCTTGAACTGCGGCTTGGGGAGCAGCCAGATCGGCGTGCGCTGGTAGACGTCCATATGCAGGACGTCGCGGGCCAACTCGGGGGCGAGCTGGATCGAGGTCGCCCCGGTGCCGATGATCGCCACGCGCTTGCCGGTGACGTCAAGCTCGGTGTCCCACTCAGAGGTGTGCAGGACACGGCCCTCGTAGCTGTCCATGCCCTCAATGTCGGGCCAGGTGGCCTCGCTGAGCGAGCCGCTGCCGTTGATCAGGTACCGCGATTCGTACGTCGTGCCGTCGGCGGTCTCGGTGACCCACAGGTTGCGATCGACGTCGTAGGTCGAGCTCGTCACCGTCACACCGAAGCGGAAGCGGTCGCCGATCCCGAACTTGGCGACGACATTGCGGCAGTACTCGAACATCTCCGCCCCGGGCGTCCACGCGCTCGACCAGTTCGGGTTGGGCGCGAACGAGAACGAGTAGTACATCGACGGCACGTCGATGGTCAGCCCCGGGTACTTCTGGGTCGACCAGCAGCCGCCCACGTCGTGGCCGCGTTCGAGCACGACGGCGTCCGTGAAGCCGGCTCCCTTGAGCTTGATGGTGGTCGCGATGCCGGCAATGCCGCCGCCGACGATGACGAACTCGTGCTGCTCGATCATGGGTCTGTCTCTCCCCGTTCCTGGATGAGTAACTGATTAGTAAGTATCGCTCGACCTCAGTTCCCATGTCAAGGAGTTGACATCGAGACGACTCCGTGTTACTAAACGATCAGTAACTCACGGCTCACGCAGGAGGCGCACCATGACATGTGCAATCGTCGGGATCGGACGCACCGAGTTCTCCAGCCGATCCGGCCGGACCACTCGCGCGATGGCGGCGGCGGCGTGCCGTGAGGCCATCGACGACGCCGGGCTGACCACGGCCGACATCGACGGCCTGTCGACATTCATGGTCTACGACTCCGAACTGCCGATCAACGTCGGCTGGGCACTCGGCATCGAGAACATGACGTGGGTCAACGCGATGCTCGGTGGCGGCAACCTGGCCGTCGACCAGATCGCCACCGCCGCGGCGGTGATCGAAGCCGGCCTGTGCAACGCCGTGCTTGTGTTCCGCTCGCTCAACGGGCGCTCCGGGCATCGCTTCGGAACAGTCGACGGGGCGCTGCACGTCCCCGACAACGAGCAGTTCGACACCCAGTCCGGCTATCTCGTGCCGCCGAATTGGTTTGCGATGTGGGCCCGCCGCCACCAGCACGAGTTCGGCACGACCGCC
>CAZMHG010000029.1:3858-9142 GCA_964565975.1 uncultured Ilumatobacteraceae bacterium
GAGGACCTCGGGCACATCGCGATCACCCAACGCACCCATGCCACCGCCAACCCGCACGCCGTACGTCGCGATCCCCTGACGATGGACGACTATCTCGGCTCGCGGTGGATCAACGAGCCGTTTCGGGTGCTCGACTGCACCTCCGAGGTCGACGGCGCCGTGGCCGTGCTCGTCGTCAGCGAGGCGATCGCCCGCAACACCAGGCAGACGCCGATCTGGCTGCTCGATTCGGTTCACACCCAGAGCGGCGCCGGGTGGAGTCAGTGGGACGACATGACCGCGATGTACTCGCGAACCACCGGCCCGCAGCTGTGGAAGAAGTCGGGGCTGTCGCCGGCCGACGTCGACGTGGCCTGCATGTACGACTGCTTCACCTACACCGTGATGGCCACGATGGAGGGCTTCGGCTTCTGCGAACAGGGCAGCGTCGGCGAGTTCTTCCGCGACGGGCGAGCGACCTACGGCGGCGACGTCGTCGTCAACCCGCACGGCGGACTCCTCTCGGAGGGCTACATCCACGGGTTCAACCACCACTACGAGGCTGCGCTGCAACTCCGCCATGCGGCCGGATCTCGACAGGTCGACGATGCGCGGCTCGCGCTTGTCACCGCCGGCGGCGGCCCCCACGGCGGGGCCATCATCTACAGCAGGGAGCACCCATGAGCGTCACCACGCCGACCGCCGCATGGACGGCGACCCCACCCGTCCCGGTCCCCAACCCCGACACCCAGGGCTACTGGGACGCCCTCGCCGAGGGCACGCTGAAGCTGTGCCGCTGCGACGACACGGGGCAGTGGATGCACCCGCCGCTCGAGCGCAGCCGCTACACGGGCGGCCAGGTGCACTTCGAGGAAGTCAGCGGCAACGGCACGATCTACAGCTACATCGTCGTGCGTCAGGCCCTCGTGCCCGGACGGCAACCGCCGTACGTCATCGCCCTCGTCGACATCGCCGAGCAGCCGGGCGTGCGGCTCAGCGCGTACATCGATGCCGACCCCGCCGACGTGTTCATCGGCCAGCCCGTCAAGGCGCGCATCGTGCCGCTGGCCGACACCGGCTTCAACGTCCCGATCTTCGAGCCGGCGTGACGGTGCGCCAGTAGGCGTGCCGGACCGCACGGTCGGCAACCGTGGCCAGCTGACCGCCGACGCACCTCTTGACGAACCGGCCAACAGCTGTCAGAATCGGAGCTACTGATCAATCAGTAATTATGGCGCAGTATGCGCTCCTACACCGGGGGTGGTTCACATGGAAGACCGCAAGACGACGTGCCGGGAGTTCCTCTTGGCGCTCGGCAACGGCGACGTCGCCGGCGTGACCAGTCGGGCGACCGACGATCTGCGGTTCACCACGAAGGGGACCAGCATGTTCTCCGCGACCCGCAACCTCACCGAGGTCGTTGAGTTGGTCGGGATGCTCGACGCGCTCACCACGACGCCGTTCGTCGCCGAGTTCCCGTCGATGACCGCCGAGGACGACCGCGTCTCGGTCGAGATGGCCGGGCACGCCGAGCTGGTCGGCGGGGGCCGGTACGACAACGTGTACCACTTCCTGTTCCGCTTCCGCGGCGACAAGGTCTGCTCGGTCGACGAGTACCTCGACACCAAGTACACCGAAGCGGCGATCCTTCCCGCGCTGGCCGCCATCTCCCCCGGCTGACAACCACCCCGCACCACAACAACCACTCAAAGACTGGGAGCGAACTCATGTATCAGGATCTTGACGGCAAGGCTGCGATCGTCACCGGCGCCGGGCGCGGCATCGGTGAGGCCATCGCCTGCACGCTGGCCGCCAACGGTGCCAAGGTGCTCGTCGCCGACATCAGCGGCGACGAGCAGGCGGTTGCGGAGTCGATCGGCGGCAGTGCGCGGGCGCAGTCGGTCGACGTGTCCGACCCCGACAGCGTGGCGGCGATGGTCCACGCCGCCCGTGACCACTTCGGCCGCGTCGACGTGCTGGTCAACAACGCAGCGATCGACGGGACCTACGTGACCACCGCCGACTGCTCGATCGAGAACTTCGATCGCACGATCGCCGTCAACCTGCGCGGCGTGTTCCTCGGCCTGCACTTCGCGCTGCCGGTGATGCTGGCGCAGGGCAAGGGGGCGATCGTCAACGTCGCCTCGCTCGCCGCGGTGATGCCGTTCCCGGGCATGATCGCCTACTCCACCGCCAAGGCCGGCGTGCTCGGGATGACGCGGGTCGCCGCGGCGGACCATTCCAAGTTCGGTGTCCGGGTCAACGCCGTGCTGCCCGGCGTGATCGAGACGCCGATGTACACGAACCTCCAGGAGACGCTGCCCGATGTCCACGCCGCGCTGGCGTTCCAGGCGGCGATGACGCCGGTCGGTCGCTCGGGCACCGGCCAGGAGGTGGCCAACGTCGTCGCGTTCCTGGCGAGCGACGCGTCGTCGTACATCACCGGCGGCTCGCTCAAGGTCGACGGCGGGATCTCGGGCTGACGCGGTTCGGTAGCGCAGTCCGGTGATGCCGGCGCGCGACGTCGCCGGCCGAGACGACGAAGGAGGTCGAACGATGGCCAGGAGCGCCGAGATCGAGCGTGCCGAGCAGATCTATCGAGGGTGGGCGCCGCGGCTGGAGCACGCCTTCATGCCCGTCATGCGCAGCCGGGTGATGGAGCGGATGGCCGGCGCAGCGCCGGTCCGGTGGTACTTCACCGCCCGGATCGACACGCTGCGCAAGGCCTTCGACGGGATCACGTCGAGCTTCACGGTGCCCGAGGACGCCAGCTTCCAGTTCGCGACGGTCGCCGGCGTGCCGCTGACCCGTGTCTCGACGCCAGGCGCCGTCGACGGGCGACTCGTGGTGCACTTCCACGGGGGTGGCTACGTGCTGGGGTCGGCGCACGCGTACCGCGAGGTCGCCGCGCGCATCAGCCGTGCGGCCCAGGCAACCGTCGTGCTGGTCGACTTCCGGCGGGCGCCCGAGCACCCCTTCCCCGCCGCGATCGACGACACCGTCGCCGTCGTCCGCCAGCTCGTCGCCGACGGGGCCAACCCCGCCCACATCGTGCTGTCAGGTGACTCGGCCGGCGGCGGCCTGGTGCTGTCGACGCTGGTCGCCCTCCGTCGGGCCGGCGGCGTGCTGCCGGCCGCAGCGGTGCTCATGTCGCCGCTGATCGACCTCGCCGCGACGGGCGAGAGCATCGACCAGTTCGCCGGCACCGACCCGATCGTCAACCGGGCGATGGTGTTGATGATGGGCGCCCTCTACCGGCGCGGCGCGCCGCTGCCGATCTCTCCGGCCTTCCACCTCTGCTGGTCCAGGTCGGCTCGCGCGAATGCCTGGTCGACGACTCGCGGCGCGTGGCCCAGCGCGCACGTGCCGGCGGCGTCGACGTGACGCTCGACGTCGTCGACGACGTCCCCCACGTCTTCCACATCTTCGCCACGTTCCTGCCCGAGGGCGCTCAGGCGATCGACCGCATCGGCGGCTTCGTGACGAAGCACGCTGGTTCGGTCAGCAGATCGTCGTGATCTACCGCCACCGACGGTCACCGAGGGAAACGCCACCATCCTGTTGACTTGCTGACCGATTAGTAACATACTGAACTGATCCGGTCGCATCGCGACGAGCACGAATCATCAGCAAGCAGAAGGGTGAGCGCCATGGCGGCCAGCAGTGTCAAGACGGACACACGCACCACCGGTGGGAGCACCGACGTCCGCACGGTGAAGATCGCGATCATCGGGGCCGGTTTCGCCGGGCTCGGGATGGCCGTGCAGCTGAAGAACGCCGGCGAGACCGACTTCGTCATCTTCGAGCGGGCCAGCGCCATCGGCGGCACCTGGCGCGACAATACCTACCCGGGCTGCGCGGTCGACGTGAAGTCGCACCTGTACTCGTTCTCGTTCGCCCCGAACCCGAACTGGAGCCACCTGTTCTCGCCGTGGGACGAGCTCCTCGCGTACACCAACTCGATCGCCGACCGCTTCGGGCTGCGCCCGTTCGTCCGGCTCGACCACGAGGTCACCCGGGCGGCGTGGGACCCCGACGCCGAGCTGTGGCGGATCTGCACGACGCAGGGCGAGTTCGCAGCGCGGTTCCTGATGAGCGCGACGGGGCCGCTGTCGCGGCCGCAGAACCCCGACATCCCCGGCATCGACACGTTCGAAGGGACGATGTTCCACTCCGGCGCCTGGAACCACGACCACGACCTGCGCGGCGAGCGGGTCGGGGTCATCGGGACCGGATCATCGGCCTGCCAGCTGATCCCCGAGATCCAGCCGCTCGTCGAGCGCCTCGACGTCTACCAGCGCACGCCGAGCTGGTTGTACCCACGGTGGAACCGACGCACGCTGCGGGTCGAGCGGGCGATGTACCGGCGCTTCCCGATCACCCAACGCATCGCCCGCCGACGCCAGTACCTGCAGCAGGAGGCGATCGCCTGGCTGTGGCTAAAGGACGGACGCGGCCGCTGGCTGGAGGCGGCACTGCGCCGGCGGTTGCGCCGCACCGTCAAGGACCCGGTCAAGCGCGCCGCGCTGACGCCGGACTACCCGATCGGCTGCAAGCGGATCGTGGTCAGCGATGCGTTCTGGCCGGCGATCGACCAGCCCAACGTCGACCTGGTCACCGCTTCGATCGTCGAGATCACGCCGACAGGGATCCGCACCCGCAACGCCGATGGCAGCACCACCGACCGCGAGCTCGACACCATCGTCCTCGCCAGCGGCTACGAGGTGATGCCGGTCGTCGACCCACTGGTCGGCCGCGACGGACGCGCCCTGCGCGACGAATGGAAGGAGACCCGGCGCGCCTACCTTGGCGCCACCGTGCACGGGTACCCGAACTACTTCACCCTGCTCGGCCCGTACACGTTCAACGGCCACACCTCGATCCTCGTGTGGGCCGAGGCGCAGATGCACTACGTGATGCAGGCACTCGGGTACATGGAGCGCACCGGCAGCCGGACGCTCGAGGTTCGACCAGAGGTCCAGGACGCCTACGTCAACGACGTGCGCAGGCGCCTGCAGGGGACCGTGTGGACCAGCGGCAGCTGCCAGAGCTGGTATCTCGATCCCGACGGCGGCACGTCGGTGGTGTTCCCCGGCTACACGAAGGACTTCGTCGCTGGTCTGAAGACCTTTGATCCCGCCCAGTACGAGATCGCGTAGAGCTTCAGTCGGTCAACCCGACCATCCGCGCCGCGAGCATGCTGTACAAGCGGCCGAGCGAGTCCGGGGTGTAGGGCGCCCCAGGCCCGTACCAGCGGGCGACGTCGATCGACAGCGACAGGATCGCGCCGGTCACGCCGCGCACG
>CAZMHG010000029.1:9152-13380 GCA_964565975.1 uncultured Ilumatobacteraceae bacterium
AGGAACGCCCCCTTGTCAATGCCGCGCTTGATCGCCTGTTGCACCCGCCGCTCGGCCGGCATGCGGATCTTGAGCAGCGCCTCGGTGTGCTCGGGCGTGAGCGCCGCCTCCTCGTAGAAGACAACCCGCGCCGTGGTGTGGTTCTGGGCCTGCCAGCGGGTGAATGTGTAGACCATCGCCCGCAGCGCGTCGGCGGGATCGGACGAGGCCATCGATCGATCGACGATCTCGGCCGTCGCCGCGTAGCCCCGACGACTGATCTCGAACAGCACGTCCTCCTTCGAGGCGAAGTGCACGTACAGCGCCGCCGTGCTCAGCCCGGTGCCGTCGATGATCTTGCGCAGGTTGGTGCCGTGGTAGCCGTTGTCGGCGAATGCCCGGACGGCAGCCTGCAGGATCGTGCGGGCCGTGTCGGATTCGACGTCCGACCACAGATCACGCCCGTCGAGGATGGCGCTGCCGGCGGCTGCGGCACGGTCGACGGCGGGTGTAGAGATCACTTGGGCGCTGGCCACCGGGAAGCTCCTTCGTGCGTTCGGACGGCTCGTCTTCCATCGACGATAACTGCACGATCAGTAAGCCCTGTGACTCTTGGATCGGAAAATCTCTATGAACCTCTTGCCAACTACTGACTGATCAGTTAGTAATATGCTTCGACGGCGGCCCGAGGAGGACGACTGATGGCGCAGACCGGCAACGTGATCGTGGAGCGACTCCCTGTCGACGACAAGGGTTCGAGCCTCGGGCTGATCACGCTCAACCGCCCCGACGAGATGAATCCGTTCGACTGGGACACCGGGCGGCGCGTCCACGAGCTGTTCCGCGAGCTGTCCGACGACCCCGACGTGCGCGTCGTCGCGATCACCGGCGCGGGCAGGGCGTTCTCCGCCGGCGGCGACATGGAGAAGTACCGGATCCTGCAGCGCGACCCGGTCGGGTTCCCCCAGTTCCTGGAGGACATGCACGCCGCCTGCACGATGATCGCCGACCAGCCCAAGCCGTTCGTCGCCCTGGTCAACGGGATCTCCGTCGCCGGCGGGACCGAGCTGCTGCTGTCGTGCGACTTCGCCATCGCCGGCCGCTCGGCGCGCATCGGCGACGCCCACCTGCCGTACGGCCAGATGGGCGGCGGCGGTGTGCTCACCCTGCTCCCCCGGGCGATCGGCCCGGCCCGCGCCCGCGAGCTGATCTTCTCCGGCCGGCTGCTCTCGGCCGACGAGGCCCTGGAGTGGGGGCTCGTCACCAAGGTCGTCGACGACGACGAGCTGATCGACGCCGGCGTCTCCTTCGCCGCTGAGGTCGCCAAGAAGTCGCCCCTGGCCGTCGCCAACGCCAAGCGCGTGTTGAACACCGCCCTGTGGGACGGCACCGGCGTACACGCCGGATTGAAGCTCGAGCGGGAGGTCACCGCCCGGTACTGCCTGACGAGCGAGGACGCGCCCGAGGGCTTGGAGGCGTTCGCCGCCAAGCGTGCCCCGAACTTCGTCGGCCGCTGACCAAGCCCAACGACGCATAGAGAAGGAACACCACCATGAACCAGACCCTGACAGCACGATCCGCACGGGCCGCCGAGCCGTCGATGTTCGCCGAGACGGTCCGCCGCTTCGCCGAGGACAAGGTGATCCCGCGCAACGACGAGCTCGACCAGCACCCCCAGAACCTGGAGCTGATCAGCGAACTGCTGCGCGGCGCCGGCCGCCTCGGCCTGTACGCGACGATCATCCCCGAGGAGTACGGCGGCGCCGGCCGGGCCGACTCGGTCGCCTTGCACGAGGGCATCGAGGAGTTCACCTACGGCAACGGCGGTCTGGCGATGTCGACCATGCCGATGTACCTGTTCGCCCGGGCCGTCACGCTCTACGGCACTGACGACCAGAAGGGCCGCTGGCTACCGCAACTCGCTTCCGGCGAACTGATCTGCTCGTGGGCCGTCACCGAGCCACAGGCCGGCTCGGACGTCGCCGCGATCACCACCCGCGCCGACAAGACCACCACCGGGTGGCGGATCAACGGCCGCAAGATGTTCATCACCAACGCCAGCATCGCCGATGCGGTGCTGCTGCTGGCCCGCACCGGCGGACCCGGCATCCGCGACACAATGAGCCTGTTCGTGTTCCCGATGGACCTGCCAGGCATCGCGCCGTCGCAGTCGCTGCACAAGATGGGCCTGAAGTCGTCGCCGACGTGCGAGGTCGCCTTCGACAACGTCGAGATCGGCGACGACGCCCTGCTCGGCGAGGTCGGTGGGGGCTGGCAGGTCGGCATGGAAGTGCTCGACTACGAGCGCGTGGCCGGCTCGGCGTTCGCCGCCGGGGTCTCGAGCCGGGCGCTCGACATCGCCGCCAGGTACGCCGCCGAGCGCGACGCGTTCGGCGGCAAGCTCAAGCAGATCGGCGCTGTCCAGCAGATGCTCGCCGAGATCGCCGCCGACTTGCTGGTGTCCCGGCTGCTGTACCGGCACATCTCGGCGCTCGTCGACTCCGGCCAGCCGGCGGTGATCTCGGGCTCGATCGGCAAGCTGCTCGGCGCACGGCACGCGTCGAAGTCGGCCGACCTGGCGATCCAGATCCTCGGCGGCTACGGCTACGTCCGCGAGTACGAGGTCGAGCGGCTGTACCGCGACGCCCGGTTGCTGTCGATCGGCGGCGGTACCAGCGAGATCCAGCAGAAGATCATCGCCGAGCAACTGTTCCGCGAGCCGACGTGGAACCGGGCCGCCGGCCTGCCCACCGACGACTGACCACACCAACGACACGAGATCCCACCTGATCGGAGACACGAGATGGCTCAATTTGTCCATGAGATCGTCGAGGCCGCGGTCCAGCGCTTCGGCGACCAGGTCGCCATCATCGACGAAGCCGGCGCCGAGACCTACAACGAGCTGTGGGACAGGTCCTGTCGCCTCGCCGGCGGTCTGCGCAACCTCGGCGTCCAGCCGGGCGAGAACATCGTTGCGGTGATGCTCAACCGGCGCGAGTGGTCCGAGGTCGAGGTCGCCGCGTCGATCGCTGGGGCCGTGCGCAGCCGGCTCAACTCGCGCGACGGCGCCCGCGAATGGGCGGCCGTGCTGCGCGACATCGCCCCCAAAGTGATCATCACCAGCCCCGAGTTCACCGCGACCCTGACCGGCCTGATCGCGGGCGGCGACGCGCCGCCCGCGACGATCGTCACCCTCGGTCCGGACGGCGACTACGAGGCGATGCTCGCCGACTCCACGCCGCTGCTCGGCACGGTCTCGCTGACGCCAGACTCGCCGGCCGTCATCTTCCACACCTCGGGGACGACGGGCGTCTACAAGGGCGTCCTGTACCTGCAGCGCAACGTGATGGCGATGTACCGCAACGTCCTGTCGACCGTGCTCGACGACGTCGATGCCGATTCGAGGATCCTGCACGTCGGGCCGTTGTCGCACCAGTCCGGCTTGCTGTTGATCCCGGGCATGTTCCGCGGCGGCCGGTCGCTGATCCATCCCGGCTTCGACGCTGCCCACGTGCTCGACGCGATCGAGAACGACAAGGTCACCCACATGCTCGTCGCCCCGGCGGTGATCAATGCGCTGGTGAACGTGGATGGCATCGAGGATCGCGACCTGAGCAGCCTGCGCACGATCCTCTACTCCGGCGCGCCGATCTTGCCGACGTTGCTGCGGCGGGCCATCGACGTTTTCGGCCCGATCTTCCTGCAGGGCTACGGCAGCACCGAGGGCGGGGCGATGTACAACTCGATCATGTACCCGAACGAGCACGTCGATGCGCTCGCCAACAACCCAGATCTGCTGGCCTCGGCCGGGAGACCTGCGCTGTACTTCGACATCAAGGTTGCCGACGACGACGGCATCGAGGTGCCGCTCGGCGAGATGGGCGAATTGTGGGTTCGCGGCGACGCCGTGTCGGTCGGCTACTGGAACAACCCGGAAGCGACGGCCGAGGCCTATGTCGAGGGCTGGTTCCGCACCGGCGACTACGCCGTGCGCGGCGAGCGCGACTACATCACGATCGTCGACCGCAAGAACGACATGATCGTCAGCGGCGGCCTCAACGTGTACCCCCGTGAAGTCGAAGACGTCATCGCTTCCCACCCGGCCGTGAACGAGGTGGCTGTCATCGGCGTACCCCACGAGCGGTGGGGTGAGGCCGTCAAGGCGTGCGTGTCGCTCCACGACGGGTCGACCCTGACGCTCGACGAGCTGCAGGCGTTCTGCAAGGAAGCCGACCTCGCCAGCTACAAG
>CAZMHG010000030.1:0-8514 GCA_964565975.1 uncultured Ilumatobacteraceae bacterium
GGCACTCGTCGATCACCTCGGCGTACTCGGCCCGGCGGAGCTCGTTCCACTCGCCGCGCAGCCGCTCGTCCTCGCCGGCCGGCAGGTCGGCGAGCCGGAAGCGCCACGACGCACCGTCGGCGGCAGCGACGCGCGCCTCGACGGCGAGCAGCCGTTCGGTCAGCCCGTCCAGCTCGGGGACGACGACGACGCCCTGGCCGAGCGGCAGCGACCCGATGCGGCGCAGCTCGCGCCACACCGCGACGCGGGCGCTCGACGGCTGTTGCGGCAGCCGGTAGGTGAACAGTTGCCAGACGGTCACGGTTGCTTCCCTGCTGCCTCGGTTCCGCCGAGCACGTCGCCGATCATCGTCGGCAGCAGGCGGTGCCAGCACAGCCAGTCGTGCCCGCCCATGTACTCACGGTAGGCGAGCGTGTCGCCACGGGCGACGAGGACGTCCCGGAAGTGCCGGGAGACGCGCAGCATCTCCGGCCCCTCCTCCAACCCCACCGCGACGGAGAATCGAGTGCGGCTGCGCGGCGCGGATGCGTATGCCGCGGCCAGCCATTCGGATCGCTCGTCGTACGGCGTGTCACGTTCGAACCACAGCGAACCGGACTGGATCACGGCGCCGTCCACGTCGTGCGGCCGGTGGTGCGCGGCGAACGCGGCCGCCAGACCTCCGTAGCTCTGACCGGCGACCACGAGCGGGACGTCGGCGGCGATCCCGTGGGCAGTGCGAATCGTCGGCACGACGTGATCGAGGAGGTGATCGACGAACACGGGGTCGCACGCCAGGTCGCGGTCGCGCGAGTGGTCGTCGAGCGCGTCGACCATCACGAGTGCGACGTCGTCCGGGCCGGTGACGGGGAGCACGCGGGCCCACACCCAGCCGTCGAACAGCACGACCACCGCACGTGCCGCACCCGTCACGGGCAGGCGCACCCACACGCTGCGCCGCTCGCCACGCGGCCCGGTGACCGCGTGCTCGACCGGGTCGCCGACGGCATCGGCCGCGCCTGGCGCCCAACCGGCAGCACCGTCGAGCGGCGGCAGGACCGAGCAGTCGTGCGCCGTGCTCGTCGGGTCGGACGGCTGCGCCGGCCAGTGCAGCACACGCGGGTTCAGCGGGTCGGCGACGAACGTCGACTCGCGCTCCCGCCAGTCGATCGCCTCCGACGCGGGCGAGCCGTCGTCGACCTGCATCGAGTCGTTCGGCGAGAGCCAGTACCGCCCGGTCAGGTCGGCGCGCACGCGGTAGGTCCGCCACCACAGGTCGGTGCCGGCCAGATGGTCCATCAGGTCGGCCTCGATCGGCCGCCAGACCGCCGGCCCGCCGACGACCAGCACCCGGTCGAGCCCCGGCCCTGGCTCGCCGCGCCACACGAAGGTCACCAGCCGGTGGTCCGGGTCGTCGGCCGCTTCGACGATCGGCGCACCGCGCGAGGCCAGCTGCGCCCAGAACTCGGCGGGCGAGCACTCGCCGCGGCGCACCGCGGTGATCGCCGGGCTGCACGGGCGATCGGTCATGCGCGCACCACACCCAGGCCGGGCCGGTCGGACGGCCACTGCACGCCATCGGCGCGGAGCGTGACACCGGCCCACGGGTCGGATGCCAGGTCGAGGTTGCCGTCGAGGTCGACGAGATCGGCAAGGCTGGCGACCGGGCACGTCGCGGCGACGCCGAGCGCGGTCTCACCCATGCAGCCGACCATCACGATCAGGCCGAGGGCGCGTGCCGCGTGCACCATGCGGATCGCCTCGCGGATCCCGCCGGACTTGGCCAGCTTGATGTTCACGCCATGGCCACGTGTCGCGCACTCGGCGATGTCGGCCGCGGTGTGGCAGTCCTCGTCGACGATGATCGGCAGCGGCGACGCGGCTTTCACCCGGAACGCATCGGGGTCGCCAGCCGCCACCGGTTGCTCGACGTGATCGACGCCGAGCTCGACCAGATGAGGGATCGTCTCGTTCGCTTCGGCGACGCTCCACGCCTCGTTCACGTCGATCGACAGCGGGAGCTCGGTCACCGACCGCACGGCCCGGATGCGTGCGAGGTCGTCGCCGTCACGTCCACCGACCTTCAGCTTGAGCCAGCGGAACGGTCGCTGCGCCACCCGTTCGGTGTCGCGGGCCATTTCGTCGGGGTCGGCGAGCGAGATCGTGAACGCCGTCGGCGGCGACGGCTGCGGGACGCCGAGCAGGCGCCACACGGGGAGCCCGACGACCTTGCCGATCATGTCGTGCACGGCGGCGTCGACCGCCGACTTGGCGGCCATGTTGCCCGGCATCGCGGCCAGTGTCGCGGTGAGCTGTTCGAGGGCGAACGGGTCGTCACCGAGCAGCCCGTCCAGGCTGTCGCAGAAGTCGACGGCCGTCGCGCCGGTCTCGCCGTAGTAGTCCTGCGGCGCGCCCTCGCCGATCCCGACGTGTTCACCCCACCGGAGCGATACCTCGACGAGATCCAGGGCGGTCTCCGGCTCGGCCGAGCGCGAGATGCGGAACGGGACGCTGCGGGGCACCTCGATCCGCCGCGCCGACACGTGCAGGGGCGTGCCCATCACGCGCCCATCGCGGCGTTGGCCGCCAGCAGCAGCACCTGCACGAGGGCGATCGCCTCGTGCACGTCGGATGACGAGAACGTCGTCGCCGCGTCGCCGTGGCGGACGACACCCGGCGTCCAGGCAGCGACGGTCGCCGCCGTCGTCGCCTTCCACTCGATCGTCACGTCCATCACGGCCGGCGGCGCCAACGGACGGACCCGGCGCGGTGTCTGGCGGACGACCTCACAGGCCGCGGCGGCGATCTCGGCACGCACGACCTGCGGCGCGCGGCACACCGCCGTGGTGCGGTCGAGGCCGCGCTTGACCGGGATCGCGCGGACCTCGTCGCCGATCGTCGCCACGGCCTCGCGGCACGTCGCTTCGTCGCCGGTGACCAGCCCGACCGGGATCCCGCGGGCGCCGGCCAGCCAGGTGGACCAGGTCAGCTCGCCGACCTCGGCCCCGTTGACCAGCATCCGGCGAACCTGCCCGCCGTCGAGGGTGTGCGAGAGGACGCCGTCGCCGACCCCGGCCCGCGCGTGGTAGCCGACGAGGAAGACCAGATCCGTGGCATCGTCCAGCGCTTCCATCATGCACGTCGGCTTGATCAGGCCGCGCAGCAGCTGGGCCCGCGCGTCCAGCTGGTCGGGGAGGATGTTGCGCATCGTCGCATGCGAGTCGTTGACCAGGACCGATGCGGCGCCGCCGTCGAACGCGCCGGCCACCGCGGCGTTGACGTCGGCGGTCATCGCCCGCCGCGCCCACTCGTACTCGGCGCGCTGCGGTGACGACGGACTGCTCTGTTCCTGGTGCGTCACACCGGTGACACCCTCGATGTCGGCGGACACGTACACGCGCGGGGCCGTCATGGCGCACCGCCGGTGACGCGCGCCGCCAGCCAGGCGACCAGCGCCCGGGTCGGCGCGCCGGTTGCTCCACGCGGGTGGACGACGTCGCACGTTCGGGTGTCGCGCGCCGCCGCCGAGGAGATGTCCAGGTGCGCCCACGGAACGTCACCGGCGAAGGCGGCGAGGTACCGGCTGGCCAGCAGCGTCTCGAAGCCGTACCGGAACGCTCCGCCGACGTTCGACCGATCGGCGACGTCGGACGACAGGTAGCGGTCGTAGGCGGCGTGCAGCGGCAGCTCCCAACCGGGTTCCTCGACTGCTTCGCCGGCGGCGAGCAGTGCCCGGCCGAGCCTGCGGTCCGAGCACAGCATCGCCCAGTAGTCGGGCCCCAGCCCGCCGCCGCCGGTGAGCGTGGCCGCGTCGACGATGCACGCCGGGGCCAGCGCCCGCGCCGCCAGCAGCGCGTCGGCGAGGAGGAGTCGCCCCTCGGCGTCGGGCCCGAGGATCTCGGTCGTGGTCCCGTCGAGGTGCTCGATCACGTCGCCCGGGCGCATCGCGCCACCGCCCAAGCAGTTCTCGGCGATCGGCACGATGACCTCGACGTCGATCGGCAGGCCGCGCTCGGCTGCGGCACACACCGCACCGGCCACCGCCGCGCCACCGGCCATGTCGTGCTTCATGTTGGTCAGCTGGGCGAGCGTCTTGAGGTCCAGGCCACCGGTGTCGAAGGTGATCCCCTTGCCGATCAGCACGACGGGCGAGCCGCGCCCAGCGCCGCGATAGGACAGGCGGACGACGCGTGGCGCGACGGCACTCGCCGCGCCGACCGCGCGGACGGCCGGCCAGCGATCGTCGGCGGGCTCGACCGTGGCGCCGATCCCGTACCGCTCGGCATGTTCGACCAGTGCCTCGGCGAACCTGTCGGGACGCAGCTGGTTGGGTGGCGTGTCGACGAGGGCGCGTACCCAGTTGGCCTGCTCGGCGGCAACCACCACGTCGGCCACCGCCGCCGCCGTGTGTGGCGACGGGTCGGCCGTGACGACGATCTCGGCCGGGTGGTCGGCCGTTACGACGATCTCGGCCGGGCGGGCGCCCGCCGCGCGCCGGTGGTGGTATCGCCCGAGCACGACCCCTTCCGCGACCTGGGCAGCCGCCTGCGCCGGCGTCGGCGTGTCGGCGGCGCCACCGCCGGAGATCGCCAACACGACTTGCTCGCCGGGCCGGGCGCGCGAGGCCGCGGCGATCGCCGCGGCACGCAGCGACGTGATCGACGGATCGTCGAGATCGACGGCGACGACGCGACGCGCCCCGCTCGACGCCGGCGCGGCGATCGTCGTGACGACCTCGCCGGGAGCGGCGACGGCGACCAGCGCGTCCGCCCAGTCGCCGCCATCGCCCCGGACACCGGCGATGTCGCCGACGACCCGCCCGTGACGATGACCGACGACGAGCACGTCGTACGACGACGGCACATCCGCCCACCGGCGCAGTTGCAGCCCGACCGTGGTGGCGATCACCAGGCGACCTCGCGTGCTTCGGGGAGCCGCAACTTGACGAGCGGATACCCGCCGATGCTGACGCCCTCGACCTCGTCGGCGGCGCCCAACCAGAACGTGACGTACCGGTCCAGCACCCCGTCCTCGACGAACCGGAACACCAGAGGATCACCCGTCGCAGCCATACGCGTGCGCGACGCGCGGTCGTTCGCCAGGCAGTGCAGTGCACCGTCGAGGAACTCGATGCGCGCCTCGTCACCCTCGGCGACGTCGTGGTAGCGCCCGAGGAACCGCACCAGCTCCGCGGGTGGGGGGTCGAGGCGGACCGGTGCGGTGTCCGCCGGCAGCCCGCGCAGCTCGGCGACGACCGTGGCCGCCAGGGCCCAGGCGAGGTCGGCGATCGAGCCGCTCGGCAGCGCGTTGGCCACCGCGACCACGCCGATCCGGTGCACCGGCGAGAAGCAGACATGGGTGTTGAACCCGTCGAGCAGGCCGCCATGGGCGACCATGACCAGCTCGCCGGCGTCGCCGTCGCGGCGCAACGCCCCCCAGCCCAGGCAACGCGCCTCGCGCCACTCGGCGTCGGCGAGCACCGTCGGGCGGTGCATCTCGCGCAGGGTCGCGTCGGCCACGACACGGTCGTCCGCGTTCGGGAGGTGTGCGGCGACCTGGCGACCGACCCACACGAGCAGCTCGTCGACGTTCGACCACAGGTCGCCGTCACCTTCACTGAACCGGCTCGGGATCGTGGCGACTCGCTCGCGCCGCCCGGCGAACCCGATCGGCCCATAGCCCGCTGCGCACCGGGTCTCCGGTTCGTCGGGGAACGCACCGGACGCCGTCATGCCGAGCGGTCGCAGGATCGCGTCGACGGCACGGTCCGGCCACGGTTCGCCACCGACGCGGCGCACGACCTCGGCGACGAGCCGGAATCCCAGGTTCGAGTAGCGGAACAGGCTTCCCGGGCGGACCAGCACTTCGACACGGTCGAGGGTTGCGATCACGTCGGCCTGGTCGAGCTGGGTCCACTCTCGCGGATCACGGTTCGGTACCTCACCCATCAACCCGGACGTGTGCCGCAGCAGTCGCTCGATGGTGATCTGCTCGATTGGCCCGAACGGGTTGACCGCCCGGCCCAGCTCGGGCACGTGGGCGACGACCGGGTCCTCGAGCGACAGCAGCCCGGCGTCGCGCAGCTGCATGATCGCCGTCGCGGTGAACGGTTTGGTGACCGAGGCGATCTGGCACAACGTCGCCGTCGTCATCGGTGTGCCGGCGTCGAGGTCGGCGTATCCCGTCGCCGTGGCCCACACGGGCGCGCCGTCGACGACCACTCCTGCGGCGACACCAGGAAGCAGGTGCTGCGCAGCGAAGCGCTCCACCTGTCCGCGCAGCGACGGGCCCAGCCGGGTGGTCGCGTCGGCGCGCTCGCTCGTGCTGCTCATGCGCTTACCCCCGCGGCGACGTCCTCGCCGGCAGCACCGGCCTGGGTGTCGCCCGCGGCCGCTCCGGCCACCGATCCAGCTCCGGCCACCGATCCAGCCCCGGACACCGATCCGGCGTCTGCCTCGGCGGCGGTCACCGGACGATGCGGGAGGAACACCGGCCGGCCGCTCACCGGGTCGGCCAGGACCGTCGCTTCCACGCGGAACACCCGACGGAGCAGCTCGGGAGTGATCACCTCGGTCGGCGTTCCGTCGGCCACGACCCGCCCCTCCCACAGGCAGACGACACGGTCGGCATAGGCCGCGGCCTGGTTCAGGTCGTGCAGCACCATCACGACGGTGATCCCCCGCTCGGCGTTCAGCCGGCGGACGAGATGCAGCACCTCCATCTGGAAGCCGACGTCGAGGAACGTCGTCGGCTCGTCCAGGAACAGCGTCCGGGTCTCCTGCGCCAGGGCAAGCGCGATCCATGCGCGTTGTCGCTCGCCACCGGACAGCTGGTCGACGTCGCGATGGGCAAGCGACGTCAGGCCCGTCGCCGCGAGGGAGCGGACGATCGCCTCGTCGTCCTGGCGGCGGAGCATGCGCAGCGCCCCGACGTGCGGGTAGCGGCCCTGCTCGACGAGCTCGCGCACCGTGAGGTTGGCCGGGGTGCTGGGAGACTGGGGCAGCACCGCCAGGCGACGGGCGATCTCCATGCTCGAGATCGACCTGATGTCGTCCCCCTCGATCAGCACACCGCCGTCGTGGAGCGGCAGGAGCCGGGCGCAGCCCTTCAGCAGCGTGGACTTGCCGGACCCGTTCGGCCCGACGAGGCAGGTGATCGAACCGGCGCGCAGGTGAAGGTCGACACCGTCGATCACCCGCCGTTGCTCGTAGCCGACGGCGATGCGCCTGGCCTCGATCGCCGCGGCATCGGCGGGGCGCGTGTTGGCGCGCGCATGGGACACGGTCATCGGCTACGCCTCCACAGCAGGCTGGCGAGGAACGGGACACCGAACAGCGTGAGGTACACGCCGACGGGCAGCGAGCTGGCGCGGATGCGATCCTCGCCGAGCCAGAAGAACACCCAGCGCGGGTCGAACAGCCGGGCCACCAGGTCGGCGACGACCACCATCACCGCGCCCGTCAGTGCGGACGCGGGCACCAGGCGGCGAAGATCGCTGCCCAGGAACCGGCGAGCCAGGTGTGGCGCCATCAGGCCGACGAAGCCGAGCGCGCCGATCACCGCGACCACTCCGGCAGTGAGCAGCACGGTGCACACCAGCACCACGACGCGGTCACGCTCGGGCCGCTGACCCAACCCGACGGCCACGTCGTCGCCGAGTTGCAGCGCGTTGGCCCGCCCGATCGCGCCGGGCAGCAGCAGCACACCGGGCAGGCAGTAGACCATCACGATCCCGACGTCGTGCCACGACGTGACCGACAGCGAGCCGGCGAGCCAGGCGAGCACCTGTGTCGCCTGCGGGCCCATGAACAACAGCGACAGGCTGGTCGCCGAGGACAGCACGCCGGCGGCGAGGATGCCCACCAGGAGCAGCCGGGCCGACTCCACCGCACCCCCGCGTCGGGTCACCAGGTAGACGACGATCGACGTGATCAGCGCACCGGCGATGGCCACCGTCGGGCGGATCCACTCGATCGGGATGAAGCCGATCGTCGGCCCGAACGCGGTCCAGGCGACGGCCGCGGCGACGGCACCGGCCGTAACACCGGTGAGGTCCGGGCTGGCCAGCGGGTTGCGGGTCAGGGCCTGGAGCAACGCGCCCGATGCGCCGAGCGCCAGACCGGCAATGCAGCCGAGCACCACGCGCGGGGTCCGCACCTCGACGGCCAGCCGGTGCAGGGTGGGGACCGTGTCGGCGTCGGCAAACCAGGCGCGCCAGGCGTCGAGCGGGGTCAGCATGTTGTTGATCCCGACGAGCACGGCCGCGGCACCGGCAACGACGATCGTCGCGACGAGCGCCGGCGCCATCCACCGCCAGCGTCGGGTGCGCTCGTCCAGGTGGGCGACGTGCATCACAGGCCCTCGCTCCGCGCGGTCTTCAGCCGGCCGGCGAGCATGATCGCGACCGGACCGATGAGCACGATCGTCCAGATGCCCGCCGGGATCTCCACCGGGAAGAACGCCAGCCGGCCGGCGACGTCGGCGAGCAGGACGATCACGGCACCGACCGCGGCGCTGGCCGGTAGTACCGAGATC
>CAZMHG010000030.1:8524-13353 GCA_964565975.1 uncultured Ilumatobacteraceae bacterium
GTGCGCAGCGCGGCACGCGAGATGTGCGGCGCGAGCAGGGCGACGAAGGCGATCGGCCCGGCGGCCGACACGACCGGGGCGACCAGAAGGACGGCGACGCTCAACAACGCCAGGCGCGCCCGGGTGATGTGCATGCCCAGCGACGCGGCCATGTCGTCGCCGAGTTGCAGCACGTTGAGGGTCCGCCCGCACAGCATCGCCAGCGGGATGGCGATCGCGGCCCAGATCCACACCGGCCGCAGCCGGGCCCACGACGCGCCGGACACCGAGCCGATGTCGAATCGGTAGAACTGGGCGAGGAACGACGCTCCTTCGCCGGGCACGAGCAGGGTGATGATCTCGGTCAGCGTCGAGATGAACAGGGCCATCACGAACCCGATCAGCACCAGCCGGATCGGGTCACGCACGGCGCGGGCGACGAGCACCAGTACGCCGCCGGTCAGGAGCCCGGCCACCAGGCACAGCGCCGGCAGGCCGATGTCGGGCACGACGCCCGGAAACAGCAGCGAGATCGCCACCACCAGCGAGGCACTCTGCGAGATCCCCAGCAGGCCGGGATCGGCGATCGGGTTGCGCAGCGCGTCCTGCATGATCGTGCCGCTCAGCCCGAGCGCACCCCCGGCCAGCAGCGCCAGCGTCAGCCGCGGCAGGCGCAGCTCGCGCACCGTGAACGCGGCGAGGTCGTCAGGCGAGGACCGCCCGAGCACCGCGTCGCGCACCGCACCGAGCCCGATGTTCGGCTCGCCACGCGACAGGTACCAGCCGCCGACGACGACGATCACGCCGAGCATCGCGGCGACCAGCACGACGGCCCGCACGCTTCGCCGCGGCGCCACCGGCACGTCGGCCGTGGGGGCGGCCGGCACCTCGGTGGCGGCCGCGAGCGTCACGGTCACGGGGTCGCGAGCGGACTCTTCGTCGGGTCGAAGTCGTGCTCCGGTCCCGGATCCGGCACGCCGCCGGCGGCTCCCCAGACGTGGAAGGCGTAGTCCTGCAGGGCGTGGGTGAGCATGCGCAGGCTGCAGCAGTTGGTGCGGGTGAAGTCGAACACCTGGCCGTCCTTCACCGCCGACAGCCGGCTCCACGCCGGGTCGGTGCGCGCGGTGTACGACTGGCCCTCGTCCCACACGCTGTAGGCGATCCAGTCCGGATTGGCCGCCAGGAAGGCCTCGGCGTTGATCTCCCACGAGTCCGCGCTCCAGCCGTTGACGTCCAGGCAACGGCCGATCGAGTTGCCGCTCAACGCCTCGCAGAACGGGCTGCCCGGGTCCATCAGGCTGTAGGTGCCGTCGTCGGTGAACAACAGGTTGGCGACGACCTGCCCGCCCGCGCCGGCGGGCGCACGCTTGGCCAGGTTGGCGACGAACGTGTCGTACCGCGCCGTCGCGGCCTCGGCCAGCTCGAGATGACCGGTGATCGCCCCGAGCAGGCGAAGGTCGTCACGCCACGCAGCGATCCCGACCTTGAAGTTCGTCGCGTCCCACGCCTTGTACGGGGCGTTGAGGAAGAACACCGGTGCGGCCTTGCTCAGCGTTTGGGCGTCCTCTGCCGCGGCCGGCGAGACCAGGTCGACCATCACCTCGACGCCCGCTGCGGCCCATTCCTCGAGGTTGTCGAAGTCCTCGATGGCCACGTTCGGGCCGCCCGCCGGGTAGAAGAACGCCCCGGAGTCGCCGGCCGGTGCGGCGTACGGCACCAGGCCCATGTCGGCCAGCGACTCGATGCAGCCGTAGTAGCGGCAGCCGATCTTGGTCACCGGCGACGCGAAGGTGTGCTCGATGCCGGCCGCGTCCTTGATCGTCAGCGGGAACGTGACGGCTGCGCCCGCCGCGGTGCCCGCCGTGGTACCCGTTGCCGTGGCCGGCGGTGCAGTGGCGGGGACGGTGGTGGACGACGCCGCGCCGGCCCCGACCCCGGTGATCAGCACTGCGACGAGCGCTGCTGCTGCCGCCAGACCTCGTGTGGCTGCGTGCGTGGCTGTGCGTCGCATCACCGACCTCCCTCTCGCTCCCTCGGCGTGTCGCAGAAGTGAACCACGTCGACCCATGCAACGCAAGTTGCATAGCAACAAATGTTGCATCGGCACCACGGGTCCGCCGTCTGCCGTCTCCGGCACCCTCGGCATCCTCGGCACCCGCGGCGCCCTCCCGGACGCTGGCCAGCCAGCTGGCGGAGCCTCAGCGTTTCGCGCGCGCCGCGGCGATCGCCCGGCGCAGCGAGATCAACATCGAGGCGACGATCATCGCCACGAGCAACCAGCCGACACCGTTGACCGGCCCGAACGCGCCGTCACGCGACAGCAGGTAGGCCACGCCGATGGCGACGAGCGCGGCGATCGCCAGGAAGCCGTCGTCCACGACCAACGACCACAGCTCCTTCAGCGCGGTGACCACGAACCGACCGACGCGCTTCACGCGGCAACCTCCATCTCCCGGCGGGCAACTGCCTCACGGGCAGTCGGCGTGAACAGCCGCACCGTCAGCCACATGAACCCCAGCCAGAAGCCGAAGAGATACAGCAGGCCCCAGGCATCGCCCGCCCAGTCGACACCAAGGCCCTCGGCGACCCAGTACACCCCGAACGTGCACAGCATCACCGAGACGAACGCCTTCAACGTGTTCTCCGGGATGTTCGACAGCGGGCGGCGGATGGCGAACCCGACCGCGCCGACGGTGATGAACGCGGCGATCGCGCCGGTGATCGCCACCGGGTACGTGGCGTCACCCGACGTCCCGAGGGTGATCACGAGGAACACGATCTCCAGTCCCTCCAACAGCATCGTCTTGCCGGCGATCGAGAACCCGACCCAGTCGAAGCGTTCGCGGAACCAGTGCTCGTGGCCGAGCTCGTCGACCGTCTTGCGGTAGGCCACGTCCTCGTCGTGCATCGCGATCACGCCGAGGAAGCGCAGGATCGCCTTGCGCATCCAGCGGAGCCCGAACAGCACCAGCAGCGTGCCGATGGCGACCTGGAAGAAGTGCTCGTCGATGCGATCGACCAGCGTCACGCCGAACAGCGCGACGAGGATGCCGATGACGGACACGCCGGCGACGACGCCAAGCAGCGGCGCCTTCCAGCCCCGCGTCAGGCCGACCGCCA
This sequence comes from uncultured Ilumatobacteraceae bacterium, assembly GCA_964565975.1. Taxonomy (GTDB): domain Bacteria; phylum Actinomycetota; class Acidimicrobiia; order Acidimicrobiales; family Ilumatobacteraceae; genus JAKOUY01. The sequence goes on from CAZMHG010000030.1 coordinate 11,624, forward strand.
CCACGACGGTCCACGCCTCGATGCATTCGACGACCGACGCCACGAACACGGGGACGATCGCCACGATGAAGTTGACCACGCCGGGCAGCGTAGGAATTTCTCCGCCATGTAGCAAGATGTAGTGATGACTACATCTTCCGGTCCGGCTGCCGGGACCGCCGCCTCCGCGGCCAGCGGCACCGGGGCGGACTTCCGTAGCCGGGTGGAGGCGGCCCTGCCTGGGCTCAGCGCCGCCGCCCAACGCGTCGCCCTCGAGCTGCTCGACGAACGCAGCCGGCTCGGCTTCCACAGCGCGTCGGAGATCGCCCGGCGGGCCGGGGCCAGCGATGCGACCGTCATCCGCACGGTGCAGGCGCTCGGCTACCGCGGGCTGATCGAGTTGAAGTCGGCGATCGCTGGAGAGCTGACGCCCCCCGGCCCGACCGAGCGGATGCGCCAGTCGATCCACCACACCGCGGGGGCACTGCGCCCGGCCGAGACGGCACGCCGGCTGCAGGAGAGCATCACCGTGCGGATCGCCGCACTTCGGCAACTGGCCGAGCCGGACGTGCTCGCCGCGATCGAGCGGTCGATCGTGCTGCTCGACCGAGCCAAGCGGGTCCACGTGCACGCCCGCGGCGTGTCGGCGGGAATCGCCGACCATGTCGCCGCGCAGTTCGGACGGATCGGACTGGACGCCCGCGTGCTTGGCGGTCCGCCCGGGGTCACGGCCGACGACGTGCTGTCCGTGCGGCGCGGTGATGCGTTGGCGTTGATCGCCTCGGGCAGCACGGACCGCAGGCTCACCGTGCTGCAGCAGCACGCCGCCGAGGTTGGCGCGCGAACGATGCTGCTGACCGACACCATCGTGCCGCTGGACCGGGAGACCGTGGTCGTGCGGTCCGGACGTGGTCAGGGCCGCGCGTTCGCCTCGCACGTGCCCACCTTGGCGGTGATCGAGTCGATCGTGATCGGCATCGCCGCGCGCCATCCGGCGCGCACCACGCAACGCCTCGACCACCTCGAACGGCTCCGCGCGCGGCTCGAGCGCGCCACGTGACACGGCGTCGCGCAGCACCCGCACGACCAGCGCTGTCAGCCGACGGGCTGGTCCACCGGCACGGCGCGGGACACAGACCGTGAGCAGTGCGGCACCACGATCGGTGTGCCCGTCAGCGGGTCCGGGATCACCACCGCGTCCAGGCCGAACACCGAGCGCATCGTCTCCGCCGTGACCACCTCGTGCGGCGCACCGTGGGCGACCACGCGCCCGTCGCGCATCGCCACCACGTGGTGTGCATAGCGGCAGGCCAGGTTGAGGTCGTGCAGGACGACGACGATCGTCCGCCCGTCTCGTGCGTTGAGGTCGGCGACGAGGTCGAGGATCTCGATCTGGTGCGCGATGTCCAGAAAGGTGGTCGGTTCGTCGAGGAGCAGCAGTCCGGTGTCCTGGGCGAGGGCCATGGCGATCCACACCCGCTGGCGCTGACCGCCGCTGAGCTCGTCGACCGGGCGGTCGACCAGGTCCGCGGTGCCCGTCGCGTCCAGCGCGGCGCGCACGGCGGCCTCGTCCGCGGCAGACCATTGCTGGAACAGCGACTGGTGCGGCGTGCGCCCGCGGGCGACGAGGTCGCCGACCAGGATGCCGTCGGGCGCGATCGGGCTCTGCGGCAGCAGGCCCAGCAGCCGGGCGACGTGCTTGGTCGGCAGCCGGTGGATCGAGTCTCCGTCGAGCACGACGGCACCGCTTC
>CAZMHG010000031.1:0-6885 GCA_964565975.1 uncultured Ilumatobacteraceae bacterium
CGCGAAGATCACCGCGGCCGGCGAGTTGATCGTCATCGACGTGGTGATCTCACCCAGGTCGATGCCGGCGTACAGGTCGCTCATGTCGGCGAGCGTGTCGATCGCCACGCCGCAGCGGCCGACCTCGCCGAGGGCCATCGGGTCGTCGCTGTCGATTCCCAGCAGCGTGGGCATGTCGAACGCGGTGGACAGGCCGGTGCCACCCGCCTTGATGATCTCCTTGAACCGCCAGTTGGTGTCGAGGGCGGTGCCGAAGCCGGCGAACATTCGCATCGTCCACAGCTTCGACTGGTACATCGAGGCGTACGGTCCGCGGGTGTACGGGTACTGCCCGGGGAACTCGCCGTGGTCCGGGCCGTAGACCGCGTCCAGCGCGATGCCGGACATCGTCTGGTGGTCGGCGTCGCGCAGCTTCGAGGCGTCGTAGGCCTGCTGCCACAGTTCTCGGTTGGTCGGCACGTGACAAGATTACTTTGACGTCCAAATAAACGCCAGGGGAGCATCGTGCGCAGACCGAACCCGACGCAGCTGGCCGACCGCGAAGCGATCCGCGAAGTGGCCAATCGCTACGCCCACGGTGTCGACCGGCTGGACGGCGACTGGATGAAGTCGGCGTACTGGCCCGAGGCGACCGACGACCACGGCGTGTTCGTCGGCAACGCGTGGGACTTCGTCGACCGGTGCATCGCCTCGCACGGCCGCTGGGCGTGGACGATGCACACCACGACGAACCACCAGATCCACCTGGCCGCCGACGGCGTCAGCGCGACGGGCGAGCTGTACAACGTGACGTACCTGATGTCCGCCGACCGGCGGACCCTGAACACGTGGTACGGCCGGTACCTGGACCGCTACGAGCGGCGCGGCGACGAGTGGCGCATCATCCAGCGGGTGTGCGTGCACGAAGGCTCGCAGACGCACACCGACGTGGAACCGATGGCGATCGACGCCGCGGCGTTCCGCCAGGGCACGTCCGACCGCGGCGTGTGACCCACGCGCCGATGGGGCGTTACGGCAGTGCGTCGATCGTGACGGTGCCGAGGGCGCCGTCGACGGTGATCGTCGCGCCGTCGGGGATCCGGCGGGTCGCGTCGGCGATCGACGGAACGCACGGGATGCCGAGCTCGCGGCTGACGATCACGGCGTGCGTCCCGACCGCGCCGATGTTGGTGATCACGCCACCGGCGGCGAGGAACAGTGGGGTCCACGACGGGTCGGTCGAGGTGGCCACGAGGATGTCGCCCGGCTCGAGCTTGGACGGGTCGGACAGGTCGAGCATGATCCGCGCCGTGCCGGTGACGGTGCCCGGCGACCCGGCGACGCCCTTCAGCACGTCACCGACCTTGACCGTGTCGACGTCACCCTCGTTCTTGCGCTTCCACTGGCCGAGCGGCGGGGCCTCGCCGTTGACGATGTACGGCGGCTCCAGGTCGTACAGCGACAGGTAGTCCCGCTCGCGCTCGGCGAGGCGCTGCTTGAACGGTGCGGCATCGGCGGCCCAGTCGTCGATCTCGTCGTCCATCAGCATGAACACCTGGCGCTCGTGGTCCAGGTTGCCGGCGGCAACCGCCCGGCGACCGAGCTCGAGGAAGCACTCACGGACCTCGCCGATGACGCGGATGTGGTTGCACTTGCATCGCTCGCGGGCGGCCATCCAGACGGCGCTCGACTTCGTCGAGGTCTGGAACATGGCGAGGGCCTCCGGGTTGGCGGACAGCGCATCGGTGTAGTGCGCCATCAGCCGCTGGCGCTCTGCGGCCCCGGCGGCCTGCATCTTGGCCGGGTCGGCATCGTCGCCCGCGCCGCGGGCGTGCTCGATCGCCTGCAGCAGCATCAGCGGCCGCGACTCGTAGCTCCACGAGTACGGGTCGTACTCGTTCGGCCCGCGACTGCCGTGCTCGTACATGAAGGCGTCGATGCCGGCGAGGAACGCCGTGGCGTCGTCGCCGCCGGCGGCGCGCAACCGGTCGAGCAGCCCGTCCAGGCCGTCGGCGAACTCGGCGCGCAGCGCCTGGGACGCGTTGACCTGGCGGGAGAACGCGAAGATCCGGTGGGCGATGTCGGCGGAGTCGACGTCGCCGATGCCCGTCAGCAGTTTGGTCGCCGCGGTCGGGTCGTCGTCGCCGATCAGCGTGGGCACGATGCCGGTGGCGACCGATCCGCCGAGCGAGCACCACACGACCTGCGAGAACGTCGCACGCAGGTGCCGCTGCATCGAACGGGCTCGGGCGACGAGCTGCGTCGGGGTCTGCGTCGACAGGTCGGGCCGGCTGTCGCGCAGCGCTTTGACCTCGCGCTTTTGCAGGTCGACCTCGGGGACGCTGGGCGTGGCCAGGCACCACCCGACGGTCACGCCCAGCTTCTGGGTGTGCCGCGGGGAGTCGTGCCAGTCCTGCTCGACGTACGGCGGGATCTCCTGGCTCTCGGAGTCGAAGAAGGTCTTGTCGATCGCGTCCCAGCCCGCGCCCGAGCGCACCCCGAACAGCCGTGACTGGGTCAGCGAGTTGTAGAAGTAGCCGCCGAACAGTCCGAACGTCTCGGGCGTCTCGGCGTCGTACTCGAGCGAGTCGAACACGCCCATCTGCTCGAACCCGTCGACACATCCGCGGACCATGCCGTTCTCGCAACAGAACGTCCAGCCGAGCGGGCTGACCGGATCGGCCATCACCTCGCCGGCGTTGCCCCGCGTGTAGTCGGGGAAGCGCTTCGTGGGCGTGCGGTCGTAGATCCAGCGGTCACCAAGCATGTTCAGGCCCCCTCGCCCTCGTTGACGTCAGCGCTGCTTCGACGCCGACGATCCTTTGACGTCAAAGCAGTTGCCGAAACATACCAAGTGCGACGGCCAGGGTGGCCAAGTCGGCGGGCGAGCGGCCATACTCGCGAGATGCCGAGCCGCCCCTTCCGTTTCGGGTTGCAGGCCTTCGAGGCTGCCACCGCCGCCGACTGGTTCCAGCTGGCGGCACGGACCGAGGACCTCGGCTACTCCACGCTGTTCACCAGCGATCACTACTTCGGGCCGGGGGCGATCTCGGACGCGACCGGCCACCGTCCGGTCGACATCGCGCCGCTCACCGGCATCGCCATGGCCGCGGCGCGCACGTCGACACTGCGTGTCGGCTGCCGCGTGTTCGCCTGCGACTACCACCACCCGGTGGTCCTCGCCAAGGAGATGGCGACGCTCGACTTCCTCTCCGACGGGCGGCTCGAGGTCGGTCTGGGTGCCGGATGGGTGCGCGAGGAGTACGACGGCATGGGCGTGCCGATGGCGCCTGCCGGCGAGCGCATCGCCAAGGTGGCCGAGTACGCCGCCCTGATGCGCGCCCACTGGAGCGGCGAGCAGATCGACCAGCACGGCACGTACGTCAGGGTGACCGGGTTCGCCGGGCGGCCGACACCGGCCCAGCCGGGCGGCCCGAAGCTGCTGATCGGTGGTGGCGCCCCGAAGATCCTCGGTGTCGCCGGTCGCTTCGCCGACGTCGTCAGCCTGAACTTCAACAACTCGTCGGGCAAGCTGGGCAGCGCCAGCATTGCCAGCTCCGGGGCGTCGCAGACCGCACAGAAGATCGACTGGATCCGCGCCGGGGCCGGCGACCGGTTCGACGACATCGAGCTGGAGCTCGCCGCCTACTTCGTCGCCGTGGGCGACGGGACCGAGTCGCAGGTCGAGGCGATGGCGTCGCGCTTCGGGGTCGACGGCGCGGCGTTCGCCAGCAACCCACACGGGCTGTTCGGCTCGGTCGAGCAGGTCTGCGAGACCCTGATCGCCCGGCGCGAGGAGTTCGGCATCAGCTACGTCACCGTCGCCCAGCGCTACCTGGAGGCGTTCGCCCCGGTGGTCGCCCGGCTGTCCGGGACGTAAGCACCCACGGCGATGTCCCCACTCGAACGCGACCCGATCGAGCTGGCCCGGGCCAACTGGATCGCCGGCGGTTGGCCGGACGCGGCCGACGGCATGGCGCTGGTGACCTCGGTGATGCGTGTCCACCAGATGTTCCTCGGCCAGGTCGAAGCGGCCCTGCGCCCGAAGGGCCTGACGTTCGCCCGGTTCGAGGTGCTCCGGCTGCTCGGCTTCACCCGGTCGGGCGAGCTGCCGGTTGGCAAGATCGGCGAGCGCCTGCAGGTCCACCCGGCAAGCGTGACCAACGCGGTCCAGCGCCTCGAAGCGGACGGCCTCGTCCGCCGGGTGGCCAACCCGTCCGACGCTCGCAGCGTGCTGGCGCGCATCACGCCTGCCGGCCGCCGCCGTGTCGCCCGGTGCACCGACCTGCTCAATCAGATCTTCCGCGACCTCCCCGTCGGCGAAGCCGACCAGCGCCGGGTCACCGCCGCCCTGCGCGCCATCCGCCACGCTCACGGCGACTTCGAGACCTGACGGCGCGAGCCGATCGCGGGTGCGGGAGCGCGGCTGAACGCCGGCGGGCGTACTGTCGTACGCTCGCCGCGTGACACCGGCCGACCTGGAGCAACGGTTCCGGTTCGCGGTCGCCCTGGCAGAGCGTGCGGGTGAGGTCGCGCTCGGCTACTTCCGCGACCTCGGGTCGCTCACGGTGACCGCCAAGGGACCGCAGGATCTGGTCAGCGAGGCCGACCTGAACACCGAGTTGCTGATCCGGTCGGCGATCGCCAAGCAGTTCCCCGACGACGCGTTCTTCGGCGAGGAGACCGGCCCGACGGGCATCGAGCAGGCCGACGGGATCTGGGTGGTCGACCCGATCGACGGCACCCAACCGTTCGTCACCGGTCTGCCCGACTGGGCCGTCTCGATCGGTTTCCTCACTGGGCGCACGGTCCGCTTCGGTGTGGTCAACGCGCCGGTCCTCGGCGAGATCTACGCCGGGTGCGGCACGCGGGGCGCCACGCTGAACGGTCGCCCGATCACGGTGAACCGCGCCGAGCACCTGTCCGACGGGGTGATCGCCGTCGGGTACGCGGTGAAGGACACGCCAGAGCCCACGATCACGGCGCTCACCAACCTGCTGCGCGCCGGCGGCAAGTTCTTCCGCAACGGGTCGGCTGCGCTGAGCCTGTGCCTGGTGGCCGCCGGCCGGTTGAACGCCTTCGTCGAGCACCACGTGAACTCGTGGGACTGCGCCGGGGCGATCGGCGTGCTGCAGGCCGCCGGCGCGAAGGTCAACGATGTGATGGCCGGCGACGGACTCGCCCGCGGCGGGCGGGTCTTCGCCAGCTCGCCAGAGTTGTACCCGGCGATCGCCGCGCTGTTCGACGAGTGATCGGCCGCGCCCGGGGCGAGCGTGGCGCGGCGCCGGAGGGCGCTGCCCGGTGCGGTCTCCGGCTCAGGTGTGAGTTTCTTGACATCTGGTACAAACCCGCTTGAATCGATTTACGTACCCGAATACCGAGGGCTACTGTCGCGGGCGGTCCACGGTTCGCGCCGTGCACGCGCGATCGTCCGGTCGCGACAACCGAGAGGGGGAAGGGTCAGATGATGACCAGAAGGAAGGCGTTGGCTGCGCTTGCGGCCGGCGTGTTGGTGACGTCACTCGCCGGCGCAACGGCGAATGCCAGCCATGCCCAGCCGGCACGTGCGGCCCGGGCCGACACGTTGACGGTCGGCTCGATCGCCGCACCGCTGACGATGGCAGTCTCCGGTAGCGAGTACGGCAACCGCGTCCTGTTCTACCAAGCGGTCTACGACGGGCTGCTGCGCGCCAAGCCGGACGGCACGCTCGAGCCGTGGCTGGCCACCGAGTGGAAGTACAACGACGACAAGACCGTGCTGACCCTGACCCTCAAGGAGGGCATCAAGTTCACCGACGGCACGGCGTTCGACTCCGCTGCGGTCGTCGCCAACCTCACTGCCTTCAAGGCCGGCAAGTCGCCGGACGCCTCGAACCTGGCGCACCTCAAGGAGGCCAAGGCGGTCGACGCCAAGACGGTCGAGATCACCCTCGACGGCCCCGACCCGGCGTTCCTCAACTACCTCGGCCGCAACGCCGGCCTGATGGAGAGCCCGAAGATGATCGGCTCGGCGGACGAGGCGGCGACGCCCGTGGGCACCGGGCCGTACACGCTCGACGCCGGCAAGACCGTCGCCGACTCGGTGTACACCTACAAGGCCAACCCGGACTACTGGAACCCGGACATGATCAAGTACGACAACCTCGTGATCAAGGTGATCGCCGATCCCGCCGCGATGGTCAACGCGATCAAGGCCGGCGAGCTGAACGCGGCCAACCTGCTGAACAACGACGTCGTCGCCGACGTCGAGTCGGCGGGGTGGACGATCAACAAGAGCGAGCTCGACTGGGTCGGCCTGACCCTCGTCGATCGTGACGGCAAGATGAACACGCCGCTGAAGGACCTCAAGGTCCGCCAGGCGCTGAACTACGCCTTCGACCGCGCCGCAATCCTCAAGGGCTACGGCGCCGGCTTCGGAACGGTCACCAACCAGGTGTTCCCGGCGGCGAGCCCGGGCTTCGACGCCGCACTGGACAGCACCTACACGTACGACCCGGCGAAGGCCAAGTCGATGCTCGCCGAGGCCGGCTACCCGAACGGGTTCGAGCTGTCGATGCCGTCGGTGTCCGCGCTCGGTGAGGCCGTGTTCGCGATCATCGCCGACCAGCTCAGCGCGATCGGCGTGAAGGTCAACTACACCGAAGTGCCGATCAACGACTTCTTCACCGACATCCTCACGCCGAAGTACCCGGCGTACCTGATGTTCCTGGAGCAGTCGCCGAACGACTGGCAGTTCATCAACTTCCTGATCGCACCCACCGCGGTGTGGAACCCGAGCCACTACACCGACGCAACGAGCAAGGACCTGATCGACAAGATCGAGGTCGCCTCCGACGCCGATCGGCCGGCCCTGGTCAAGCAACTCGGCAAGTACGTCACCGAGCAGGCCTGGTTCGTGCCGTGGTA
>CAZMHG010000031.1:6895-13280 GCA_964565975.1 uncultured Ilumatobacteraceae bacterium
GCAAGCAGAACAGCTTCGCCACCGATGCCAAGACGACGATCGAGATGCAGTCGGGCAACGCGGTTCCGTACCTGTTCAGCTTCGTCCCGAAGGCCTGAGGACTCCCCGGCGCCTCCCGAGCCGTCCGAGTGGCGGCTCGGGAGACGCGTCGGCAAGCCTGCGTCCGGGGATCGTCGAAAGGAGACGCGATGTGGCGCTACATCGCCCGCCGGCTCGGCGCCGGCCTGGTGCTGCTGTTCGCCATCTCGGCGATCAGCTTCATCCTGCTGATCGTCGGGTCCGGCAACGTCGGGCGTAGCAAGCTGGGCGTCAACGCGACCAACGAGCAGGTCGCGCAGCTGAACGCCGAGCTTGGCCTCAACCGGCCGGTCGTCTCGCAGTACGCCTCGTGGCTGGGCAAGGCGATCCGCGGCGACTTCGGCAAGGCGTGGTTCGGGACGCAGTCGGTCGTCGACACGGTCAAGGACCGCGTGCCGGTGACGTTGTACATCGTCACCGGCTCGGTGATCGTCGCCTCGGTCCTGGCGATCCTGTTCGGCGTCGCCGCCGCCGTGCGCGGCCGGGCGGTGGACGGCGCCGTGCAACTCGTCGGCCTGCTCGGGTTCGCCGTCCCCGGCTTCCTGATCGCCTTCTGGCTGGTCAACCTGTTCGCCATCAAGTTCCACCTGTTCCGGGCGACCGGCTACGTCGCCCCGACCGACTCGTTCAGCGGCTGGTTGCGCTCGATCACCCTGCCGATCGTCTCGCTGGCGATGGCCAGCCTGGCCAGCGTGTCGTTGCAGGTGCGCGGCTCGGTGAAGGACGCGCTGGCCCACGACTACGTCCGCACGCTGCGCAGCCGCGGCCTGTCGGACCGCTCGGTGCTGTACAAGCACGTGCTGCGCAACGCCGCCGGCCCGGCGTTGTCGATCATCGGCCTGCAGTTCATCGGCCTGCTCGGCGGGGCGGTGATCGTCGAGAAGATCTTCGCCATCCCCGGCATGGGTGACAAGGCGGTGGACGCCGCGGCGCAGGGCGACGTCCCGGTCGTGATGGGCCTGGTGATGATCACCGCGATCCTGGTCGTGATCGTCAACCTGATCATCGACCTGCTCACCGCGTGGCTGAACCCGAAGGTGCGCCTGTCATGAGCGCGACGCCCGCCCCGATCGGCGCTGCCGGGCCTGGCGGCGCACCGGTCGCGATGCCCGAGGTGAAGGAGATCGGCCTGCTGCGCCGGGTGCTGCGCCGCCCCACCGCGGCGGTCGCCGCGGCGTTCCTGGCCCTCGTGTTCCTGATGGCCCTGATCGGGGGCTGGATCGCGCCGTTCAACCCCAACAAGACGGCACCGCTCGACGTGCTCGCCGGCCCCGGCCACAACCACTGGCTGGGTACCGACTCCGCCGGCCGGGACGTGCTGTCCCGGCTGCTCGCCGGGACGCGGGTGACGATCTTCGCCGCGCTGCTCGCGGTGCTGATCGCCGCGGTCATCGGGATCACCGGTGGGCTGATCGCCGGCTACTTCGGCAAGTGGTTCGACACCGTCGCCAGCTGGCTCACCAGCCTGCTGATGGCGCTTCCGGGGATCGTCGTCCTGCTCGCCGCACGGTCCGTGCTCGGGCCGTCCACGTGGACGGCGATGATGGTCTTCGGGGTGCTGATGGCCCCGGCGTTCTTCCGCCTCGTCCACGTCACCGTGCGCGGCGTACGCAACGAGTTGTACGTCGACGCGGCGCGGGTATCCGGCCTGGGCGACTGGCGGATCATCGGCCGGCACATCCTCGGCGTCGTCAAGGCGCCGATCGTGATCCAGGCGGCGATCATCGCCAGCATCGCCCTGGCGATCCAGTCCGGTCTGGCGGTGATCTTCGGCGCCAGCAAGGAACCGACGTGGGGCTCGATGCTCGCCGACGGCTTCAAGGCCCTGTTCCGCCAGGGCTGGCTGCTCGTCTGGCCGAGCGTCGCCTTGGTCCTGACGACCATTGCCCTGGCCGTGCTGGCCAACGCCCTACGCGACGAGTTCGACGGTGCCCGGCGCGCACCCGACGTGGCCAACCCCGACCAGCTCGTCGCCGGGCCGGCCGACACCATCGTGCACGGTCCGCCGTCCGACGCCGTGCCGCTGCTCACCGTGACCAACCTGTCTGTCGGGTATCCGGCGGGCCGCGGCTGGACCCGCGTCGTCGAGGACGTCTCGTTGACGGTCGGCCGCGGCGAGGTCGTCGGCCTGGTCGGCGAGTCCGGCTCGGGCAAGACGCAGACCGCGTTCGCCGTGATGGGCCTGCTGCCCACGACCGGCAAGGTGCTCGGCGGGTCGATCGTGTTCGACGGGACCGAGCTCGTCGGCGCGCCGGCGGCCACCACGGCCAGGCTGCGCGGCAAGCGCATCGCCTACATCCCGCAGGAACCGATGAGCAACCTCGACCCGTCGTTCACGATCGGCAGCCAGCTGGTCGAACCGATCCGCGTGTGCCTCGGGCTGTCGACGCACGACGCCCGCAGGCGCGCCCTCGAGCTGCTGGCCAAGGTGGGCATCCCCGATCCGCCGCGGACGTTCGCCTCGTATCCCCACGAGGTCTCCGGGGGGATGGCGCAGCGGGTGCTGATCGCCGGTGCGGTGTCGTGCGACCCGGACCTGATCATCGCCGACGAGCCGACCACCGCGCTCGACGTCACCGTCCAGGCTGAGATCCTCGAACTGCTCCGCCGGCTGCAGATCGAGACCCAGACGGCGCTGCTGCTGGTGACGCACAACTTCGGCGTCGTCGCCGACCTGTGCGACCGGGTGTCGGTGATGCAACACGGGCGGCTCGTCGAGTCCGGGCCGGTGCGGGCGATCTTCCGCGAGGCGGCCCACCCGTACACCCGGTCGCTGCTCGACGCGATCCTGGAGGACGCGCCGCCGCGTGGCGCGTATGTGCCCGTCGAGGTGGCGTCATGAGCACCCTGCTCGATGTCCGCGGCGTGGACGTGACCTACCGGGGCGCCGGGCGGCGTGGCGCGTTCAAGGCGCTGCACGGCGTCTCGATCGACATCCGCCCCGGCGAGACCGTCGGCCTGGTCGGCGAGTCGGGGTCCGGGAAGACCACGCTCGGGCGCGCCGTGCTCGGCCTGGCGCCGGTCACCGCCGGAACGATCACCCTGGCCGGCACCGATATCACCCACGCCAGCCGCGCCGAGCGGCGCTCGCTGGCCAGCGACCTGCAGGTCGTGTTCCAGGACCCGTACTCGTCGCTCAACCCGGCGATGACGATCGAGGACATCCTCGCCGAGCCGTTGACGATCCGCGACGTCCCCAAGACCGAGGCGCGCGCACGGGTGCGCGACCTGCTCGACCGGGTCGGGTTGCCGGCCAACGCGGCGATGCGCCGGCCGCGCGAGTTCAGCGGTGGCCAGCGACAGCGCATCGCCATCGCCCGCGCCCTGGCCCTCGACCCCAAGCTGATCGTCTGCGACGAGCCGGTCTCGGCGCTCGACCTGTCGACCCAGGCCCGGGTCCTCGACCTGCTCCTCGACATCCAGCAGCGGACCAGAGTCGCCTACCTGTTCATCAGCCACGACCTGTCCGTCGTGCGCTATCTGAGCCATCGCGTCGCGGTGATGTACCGCGGCGAGATCGTCGAGTGGGGCGACGGCGACAAAGTCACCGGCAACCCCGAGCACCCCTACACCCAGCGGCTGATGATGGCGGCGCCGATCAGCGACCCCGACAAGCAGGCGGCCCGCCGTGAGGAGCGCCGCGCCCTGCTGCACACCCAGGCGCTGGCCTCGACGACCGCCCGTGCCACAGGAGATGCCACCGCGTGAAGCTGCCCAATCCGCTGGTCCCCGGGTTCAACCCGGACCCCTCGGTGGTGCGCGTCGACGGCGACTCCGCGACGCCCGACTACTACCTGGTGACCTCGACGTTCGAGTACCTGCCCGGCATCCCCGTGTACCACAGCACCGATCTGCGGACCTGGGTGCTGATCGGCCACGTGATCACCCGCGCCGCGCAGACCGCGGCCGACGGTGTGCCGACGAGCGGCGGGATCTGGGCACCCACCATCCGCCACCGCGACGGCGTGTTCTACGTCATCGTCACCGACGCGATGGGCCGCGGCACGATGGTGTTCAGCGCCACCGACCCGAGCGGTCCATGGAGCGACGGTGCCGTGTTCGCCGGGCTGGACGGGATCGACCCCGATCTGGCGTGGGACGACGACGGCACGTGCTACGTGACCTTCAGCGGCCTGATCCTGACCGACGGCCCGAACATGGGCGCGCACCACGGCATCGAGCAGGTGCGCGTGGACCTGGCGACGGCCACCGTGCTGGAACCACCGCGGTCGATGTGGTCCGGAACCGGGCTGATGTTCCCCGAGGCGCCGCACCTGTACCACATCGGCGAGTGGTGGTACCTGATGATCGCCGAGGGCGGCACCGAGCGGGGCCACTCGATCAGCATCGCCCGGTCCCACTCGCCGGCCGGCCCGTTCGAGGGCTGCCCGGCGAACCCCGTGCTCAGCGCCCGCAGCACGGTTCGCCCCGTGCAGAACACGGGTCACGGCGACCTGGTCGTCGCCCCGGACGGTACGTGGAGTTGCGTGATGCTGGGCATGCGCACCCGCGGCATGACCCGTTCGTTCTCGTCGCTCGGGCGCGAGACGTTCGGCACGCACGTCGAGTGGGTCGACGGGTGGCCGGTGTTCGACCCCGTCGAGCTGACCAACGACGGTGCCCATCCCGCCTTCTCCGACGACTTCGCCGGAGCGAGCCACGGTCCCGGGCCCGAGTGGATCGGGGTCCGGCAGTTCCCCGCCGACGTGGTCGACGGCGCCGGTCCCGCACTGCGCCTGGTCGGCGACGGTCGGACGATGGACGACCGCCGGCCGACGTTCGTCGGTCGCCGCCAGCGCCGCCTCGATGCGCACGTCGCGGCGCGGGTCCGCCTGGAGCCCGACGCCGCCGGCCGCGCTGCGGGCGGGCTGTGCGTGCGCTACGACGAGGTGCAGCACGCAGAGATCGAGCTGCAACCCGGACGGGCCGTCGCCCGCTACGTGCTGCCCGGCATCGTCCACGAGCGCGTGTTCCACCTCACCACGCCACGAGCGGGTGAACCCGCCGGATCGCCGGTCGGCGGCGGCGAGGTCACACTGCACATCGACCTGCTCCCGATCGCACCCGATGCCGCCGGCGGGTACGAGGCGCGGATGAGCAGCGACACGATCACGATGCGCGTCACCGACGCAACCGGTGCGACGCACGACGTCGGCAGTTTCGATGGGCGGTTCCTGTCGGCCGAAGTGACCTGCTCGTTCACCGGGCGGGTGATCGGGCCGTACTGCACCTATGGCGTGTTGACGACCTCGTCGTACCAGGAGGACTGAGTGTGAGCAGCACAGCAACGCCGGCCGACGACTGGCCGCTGTCGACGATCGTGCCGCGTGCCCGGGTGATCACGGACAACGACTACGCCGGCGACCCGGACGGGCTTGTCCAGCTGGCCCATCTGCTGCTCAGCCCCAGCGTCGACACCCGCTTCGTGCTCGGCTCGCACCTGCGCGCCGGCGACGGATGGGCGCTCGGTCTGGGCGACGACACCGCTGCGGCCGCGGCGGATGCGGCAACCGAGGTGGCCCGCCGTTGCGGGCGCAGTGACGTGCCGGTCCTCGCCGGTTCGCCGGTCAAGATGGCCGCGCCCGACCGGCCCGTGCGCAACGCCGCGGTCGACGCGCTGATCCACGAGGCGATGCGCGACGACACCGACCTGCCGCTGTACGTGGTGTGCGGCGGCGGCCTGACCGAGATCGCCAGTGCGTGGCTGGTCGAGCCGCGCATCGCCGAACGCCTCACGCTGGTGTGGATCGGCGGCCACGAGCACGACGGTCTGGCCGAGCCGCCGCTGCCCGGCATGGACCTGGAGTACAACCTGCACATCGACACCGACGCTGGGCAGGTGGTGTTCAACGACAGCAACCTCCCGATCTGGCAGGTGCCGCGCGACGTGTACCGCCGGTGCGGCGCGTCACGTGCCGAGCTGCTGGTGCGCATGCAGCCGCTGGGCGAGTTGGGCGCGTACCTGTTCGCCGCGCTGGGTCGGGTCGCCCAGCTGACCGGCGTCCACGGGTTGCGCACCGGCGAGCTGTACGTCCTCGGCGACAGTCCGCTGGTGCTGCTCACCGCGCTGCAGACGATGTTCGAACCCGGCCCGGCGTCGAGCGATTGGGTGACCCGGCCGTGCCCGCGCATCCTGCCCAGCGGCAGGTACGAGGACCGGCCCGACGGCCGCCCGCTGCGGATCTTCACGCGCCTCGACGTCCGCCTGATGTTCGAGGACATGTACGCCAAGTTGGCCTTGCACGCCATGACCGAAGGGTGACCCCATGACCACCGCCGAGACACCGCGCGATCGGGCGGCCACGCG
>CAZMHG010000032.1:0-12160 GCA_964565975.1 uncultured Ilumatobacteraceae bacterium
CCCCGTAGACCTCGGCCGAGGCGCCGGGGTCGGGCTCGTGGTAGCCGGCGAGCACCTTGATGAGCGTGGACTTGCCCGACCCGTTCTGCCCGACGAGCGCGTGCACCTCGCCCTCGGAGACCGTCAGGTCGACCCGGTCGAGCACGACCTGGCCGGAGAAGGTCTTCGACAGATTGCGGATCTCCAACGCCGTCATCTCGTCCCCTCCGGTCCCCGACGCACCCTGCGAGTCATTCCCCGGTGGGCAGGCGCCGTCCTGTGTTACTTTACATGGACTCTCGTAAGTGAATCGCGTCGAACGAGCGCGGTCGGGGAGAGCAGAAGGGGGAGTGTCGATCATGTCCAATCTTTCGTCGCCCACGGGCGGGCCGGCCGCTCGGCGTGGCCGCCGCTGGCTGCTTGCGGTCGCCGTGCTCGGGATGGGCGTGGCGGGTAGTGCAGCCACCGTCCGGGCAACCTCTGGAACGACCGCGGCGACGACCGCCGCATCGGCAACGACGCCAGCCGCGGGCACGGTCACCCAGGAGTCCGGTCTGGCCGCGGCAAAGGCCAACGTCGAGAAGTACAGCACCGTCCCGACCGCGTTGCCGCAGGGCACGACGCCGCTGAAGTCCAAGCCGGAGAAGAAGAAGATCGCCTTCATGGTCTGCCCCGACCCGAGCTGCGTGGAGCTGTCGACGTACCTGAAGCAGGGGACCGACGCCCTCGGCTGGGAGCTGACGACGTTCAACTGGACCTTCGACGCCATCGGTGACGCCTTCCAGCAGGCGATCGATTCGGGTGCCGACTACATCGCCCAGACCGGCGTGGACGTCGCCCAGATCCCTGCCCAGTACGAGGCGGCCAAGGCGAAGGGCATCCCGATCTTCAGCTGCTACGGCACGGACATCCCCAGTGGGCCGACGAACGGGCTGTACAGCAACTGCCTGGACGCCGTGTCCACGGTGGAGTACGGCAGGGCGCTGGCCGACTGGGTGATCGTCGATTCGGGGGGCGCCGCCAACGTGCTGATCGTCAACCTGCCGGCGTTCCCGATCCTGACGGCAGGCGGCAACTCGGCCACGGCCGGCTTCAAGCAGGACTGCCCGAAGTGCACCGTGCGCAACCTGGACCTGACCGTCGAGGATCTGACCGGCGGCGCGGTGGCCAACAAGATCGTCACCGAGCTGCAGTCGCACCCCGAGACCAACTACGTGTACGAGGTCTACGAAGGGTTCGGCGCGTTCGGCGTGCCGGAGGCGATCGCCCAGTCCGAGTTTGCCGGCAAGGTCAAGATCGTCGGTCAGCAGGGCTTCAAGATCCAGATGCAGAACATCATCGACGGCAAGGAAGTCGCCTGGTCGACGCTGCCGTACGAGTTCTCGATGTGGTCGCTCGTCGACCAGATGGCGCGCTACTCCGTCGGTGAGTGGTCGGTCGAGGAGGAGCGTGCGCTGACGACGCCGTTCTACCTGGTGACCACCAAGGAGCAGGCTCAGGAACTGGTCCAGTACCCCTACGGCTGGCCCGGCCCGGCGGGGTACCAGGACGCGTTCAAGAAGATCTGGAACGTCGGCTGAGCTGAAGCGCTGACGGCAGTTGGCGTCACAGGAAGCGGTGCACGCCGCGGGCGTATCGAACGCCCGCGGCGAAGCCGCCGACGCCGATGCCGAGCGCGGCGACGGCCTGCGACACGCGTCGGACGGCCTGCTTGGACTGCTCGGAGAACGCGACGATCGGCCACCCGTTGGCCCGCGCGACGCGCTCCAGCGGGCTGTCGGGATTGACCGCCACCGCCCTGCCGACGGCGCGCAGCATCGGCAGATCGCTGGCCGAGTCGCTGTACGCCCAGCACTGGGCGAGGTCGAAGCCCTCCCAGCGGGCCAGCTCCTCGATCGCCACGACCTTGCCGGGCCCGTAGCAGAACGGCCCGTCCAACTCGCCGGTGTACACGCCGTCGGCGATCGCGCTGCGCGTCCCGATCCCGCCGGTCATGCCAAGGGCGTGGGCCAGCGGCTCGACCAGCTCGACGGGTGAGGCGGAGACGATGTACGTCGCCCGCCGGGCGTGGCGGTGCAGGTCGAGCAGGCGCTGCGCTTCGGGGCGGACCTTGGCGATCAGCTTCGGCACGATCGTGCGGTTGAGGGCGATCAGGTCCTCGACGGCGACGTCGCGCACGGCCCCGAGGATGCGGTCGCGCACACCCTCGGACGTGTCGTCGCTCGCACCACGAAGGCGAAAGGCGATCGCCGAGGCCGCGTCGCGCACGAGCTGATGACGCGGGATCAGCCCGGCGCGGTAGGCGGTGATCCCGAGGACGAACGCACTCGACCCGCTGATCAGCGTGCGGTCGAGGTCGAAGAACGCCGCCGAGGGGCCATGGGCGACGTACGGCCCGCGGCGCGCGGATTGATCGAGTCCGGACTCCGGGGTGCCCGTGTCGGCGTCGGCGCCGGTTGTCGCGTCGGCACTCGGCTCGCTGTCGCCTGGATCGCGCTCGCCGGGCGCCGTCATGATCGCGCCTCGCTCTTCAACGCCACGGCGAGGTCGTAGACCCGGCGCTTGGGCACGTGGTGGCGGTCGACCACGGTGCTGATCGCCGTGCGCCGGTCGGCGCCGCCTGCCAACTCGGATCGCAGGGCTTCGGTCAGTTCGGCGTCGGAGGCGCTGTCGGAGGGCGGTGCGCCCCCGATCACGATCACGTACTCGCCTCGTGCCGGCCGGGAGGCGAGGTGAGCCATCGCGTCGGCCAGGGTGCCGCGCCACACGTCCTCGTAGAGCTTGGTCAGCTCGCGGGCGAGGGCGACGGGTCGGGCCGCCCCGCACGACTCGGCCAGATCGGCGATCGTCCGCTCGATCCGGTGCGGCGCTTCGTACAGCACGGTGGTGCGGCGTTGGCTGGCGATGTCGGCGATCCGTTCGGACCGCTCGCGGCCACTGCGCGGCAGGAAGCCGTCGAACACGAACCGCGTCGTGTCGAGACCGCTGAGCACCAGCGCGGTAACGAGGGCCGCAGGTCCGGGAACGGCCGTCACCGGGTATCCGGCGTCGATCACGGCGCGGATCAACCGGGCACCCGGATCGCTGATCCCCGGCGTACCGGCATCGGTGACCACGGCGACGCCGTGACCGTCGCGGAGCGTGGCGACGACCTCGGCGGCACGAGCCTGTTCGGTGTGCTCGTTGCACACCGCGAGGCGTACGCCGGAGACGCCGACGTGGGCGAGGAGCTTGCCGCTGTGCCGGGTGTCCTCGCAGCAGATCAGGCGCGCCGCGCCGAGTGCCGCGATCGCTCGCGGGGAGATGTCGCCGAGGTTGCCGATCGGCGTGCTGACCAGTGTGAGGGTGCCAACCGATGCCGATGCCGATGCCGCTGGCGATGTCGTCGGTGCCGCCGCAGCCGCCGGTGTGGTGGGTGTCGTGGCTGCGGCGGGGGGACGCACCGTCACGGGCGGACCTCGATCACCGAGCCCACGTGCACACCCCAGCGCTCCAGCGCCCCGCACTCGGCCTCGACCACCAACCGAGCCTTGCGCACCGGCATCCCCACACGGTGGCGGCCCATGCGGGTGATCTTGAGCACGGCGCCGCTGCGGTCGAGGAAGGCGACGTCGATCGGGAAACGCATGCCCACGGTGTGCACCCACCGGCACGGGTCGAGCACGAACGCACCGTCGAGACCGGCCCGCCCGAGCAGGCCGCGACGCCTGGCGGCGCGATCGGCGGCCACGTCGGCGGAGGCCAGGACCTGTCCGTCCGAGACCAGCCACGCCATGCTGCCAAGCTACTGGGATGCCGGGTTCGGGAGTCGACAGCGGTTCGCAGGGTGGGTCGGCACGTCACGGTGCTGCGCGGCGAGCGCAACGGCAAGTACCCGGACGGCAACTCGATGCTCGTGCGCGGCTCGGAAGGCGTGGTGCTGATCGACCCGTCGCTGACGGTGCGGAACCGCGCGGGTCTCGGCGAGCAGATCGATCGAGTGCTGATCAGCCATGCCCACGAGGATCACCTCGCCGGCCTGAACAGTGTGACCACCGCGCACGTCCACGCCCACGAGGCCGACCTGGTCGGCGTTCACTCCCTGGACGGGATCATGGAGGTGTACGGCATCTCCGACGTGGCCGGCGCCGACCAGTGGCGCGCAGAACTGGTCGAGCAGTTCCAGATCGTCGGCTGGCCCGACGCGACAGGGTTCGTCGACGGCACGGTCTGGGACCTCGGCGGCGTGACGGTCACCGCGTTGCACCTCCCTGGGCACACGCGCGGGCACACCGCGTTTATCGTCGAGCCCGACGGCGTGGCGTTCGTCGGGGATGTGGACCTCAGCTCGTTCGGCCCGTACTACGGCGACCATTGGAGCGACCTCGACGAGTTCGCCCGGTCGATCGAGCGTGTCTCCCACGTCGACGCACGGCACTACGTGACGTTCCACCACAAGGGTGTCGTCGACGGCAGGGCGGCGTTCGTCCAGGCTCTCGATGCGTTCGGTGCCGTCATCGATCAGCGCGACGAGCGCCTGGTCGAGCTGCTCCGTGCCGGGGTGGACACGCTTCCCGCCCTGGTCGACGCCGGGCTGATCTACCGGCCGGGCACCACCCCGGGCGGATTCGGCACGTCGGTCGAACAGCGCTCGATCGGGATGCACCTCGATCGGCTGGCCCGCTCGGGTGCGGTGGTCCGGCATCCTGACGGGCGATGGAGCGTGACCTGAGCAAGGCCGTGCGCGCGGCGAGCTTCCCCACGGCGCGCACGTTCCAACCACGCCGTCGCAAGTTGGGGCGCACTCGCCAGGCGAGCTACGAACGGCTGCGCACCGTGCACGGTCTGCAGGTCGCCGGCCCGCCGCTGCACGGGTTCCACGGGGCGGTTCTCGACATCGGGTTCGGCTACGGCGCGGCGCTGGTCGAGCTGGCCCGCGCCGATCGGACGCAGCGGGTGATCGGCGTCGAGGTCCACACGCCGGGGATTGCCAGCGTCCTCGACGCGATCGAGGCCGACCGCCTCGATCACGTCCACCTGGTCGAGGGTGACGTGCTCGAGTTTCTCCCGCGGATCGTCCCGGGGTCGCTCGCCGCGATCCGGATCTGGTTCCCGGACCCGTGGCCGAAGGCCCGCCAGCAACGGCGGCGCATCGTCCGCCCCGATGTCGTCGCCGCGCTCGTGCCGCTGCTTCGGCCTGCAGGGGTGCTGCACCTGGCCACCGACATCGACGACTACGCGGTGCAGATGCAGCGCGTGTGCGACGCGCACCCTGGGTTGGTCGGGGGCCGGGTCGGGCGGCCCGAGTGGCGCCCCATCACCGGGTACGAGCGCCGTGGCCTGGCCGCCGGTCGGCAGCCGGTCGACCTGGTCTACCGGCGCGGTTGAGCCGAGCGGGCTCAGTCGAGCGTGGTCTGGTCGGGCATCCGGCCGACCGGCCCCGACGGTGTGAGCAGCATCCCGGTCAGCTCTCGCCGAGCGTTCGTCGAGCGCCACACCAACATCGCCTGGGCCTCGGCCAGCAGCACCGCGGGGTCGGTGATCTGTGTCTGCCATGCCGGGTCGGCGGCGAGGTCGAAGCAGCGCGCGCTCCCGTCACCGAACTGGACGTACGCACGATCGTGCGAGCGGCGCACCGCGAGATGCTGGCGTTCCAGGCGCCGGTCCCACGGCCAGCGGTGCTCGCCGTCGGGAATGTGGGTGTCGCGCCAGTCGAACTCGTAGAACACCGCCTGCCTCGGGGCCGCAGGGGTCTCGCCGCGCAGGTACGCCGTCAGCGGAAACCCGTCGCATTGTTGCGGCACGGGCTCGCCGATCGCCTCGCAGATCGTCGGCATGATGTCGATGTTCTCGGTGAACTCCTCCACCACGGTGCCGTGAGCCGCGGCGTGCGCCGGGTCGCGGATGATGCCGATGATGTGGTAGCTCGACTCGAAGTAGCCGACCTTGCCGCGCAGCCCCTGATCACCGAGCTGTTCGGCGTGGTCGGCGGTGACGACGATGAACGTGTCGTCCCACTCGCCCCGTGCGGCGAGCGCGTCCCAGATCCGGCCGAGATGCTCGTCGACCTCGGTGATCATCCCGTAGTACTGGCTGCGCATCAGCGGCACATCGCCGGCGCACACCAGCGGGTGGGCCTGCAACGCCTCGTACACCGGGTGGTCGTCGTCGGCGAGGGGCATCGGCGGCGGGCAGTCGGCCGGGTCGTACATCGTCGCGTAGTGCCCGGCGGCATTGAACGGGGGGTGCGGGCGGAGGAATGACAGGTGGGCGAACCACGGCTCGTGCTGCGCGTCCAGCCAGCCGAAGAACTGGTCGGTGAAGAACTGCGTCAGGGACACGTCGGCCGGCCGGTCGGGCTCGCGCGCCAGCTCGCCGTATCCGTCGTCCTCGACGTCGTAGCCGAGGTTTCGCAGCCAGTCGATCCACGGCTGCTGGCGTTCGTCCAGGTCGAGGATCATGTCGAACCCGGGCAGCACGCCTTCCCAGGTGAACAGCCGGGCATCCATCGGATCGACGATGCCGCGTGGGTCGGCGCCCTGGTCGCAGTAGCCGAACAGCGCCGGCCGATACCCGGCGCGGCGCCCGGCGAGTGCGACGTTGTCCAGCCGCTCGTCGATCGGCGTACCGTTGGCGACGACGCGGTTGTTGAACATGTACGTCCCCGTGTACAGCGCGGCGCGCCCTGGTGCGCACGGCGCGGCCTGCGAGTAGTGGCGGGCGAAGCGCACGCCGTTGGCCGCCAGGCGGTCCAGATTGGGGGTGCGCACGAGCGGGTGTCCGGCGCAGCCGAGCGAGTCGGCCCGGTACTGGTCGAGCGTGATGAACAGGATGTTGGGGCGCATGGCGACGGTCAATCGGGGAGCTCGGGTGCCCAGGCGACGCCGTTGATGTGCGCGCCGCCGTCGGCGAAGATCGTGTTGCCCGTGACGTAGCGGCTGTCCTCGCTGGCCAGGAACGCGGCCACGGGTGCGATGTCGGCGTCGGGGTCGCCAAGCCTGCCAGCCGGGTGGGTCGCCTCGGCAGCCGCGGCCATGTCCGGGTTGGCCGCAGCCCAGGCGCGAAACGACGCCGTCTTGGCGCCAGGGCAGATCGCGTTGCAGGTGATCCCGGTGGCGGCCCACTCGCGCGCCGCAGTGCGGGTGAGTGCGCGCAGTGCCTCCTTCGACGCGTTGTAGTCGAGCGTGCCGATGTGCGCGTTGACGCCGTTGAGCGAGCAGATGTTGATCACCCGGCCCCAGCGGTTGGCGAGCATGTGCGGATACGCGGCCTGCATCGCCCAGAACGGCCCGTAGTAGTTCATCGCCATCCCATGTCGCAGGGCGTCGTCGGCCTTGCGCTCGACGCGGCCGAGTCCTTCGCCACCACCCCACGCGTTGTTGACGAGGACGTCGATCGAGCCGAACGTGGAGACGGCATGGGCGACGAGCGCCTGGTTGTCGGTCTTTACGGTGACGTCGGCGTGCAGGTAGGTGGCGGCGCCCCCGGCCGCCACGATCGCCGACGCGACCGCTTGGCCGAGGACGTCGTTGATGTCGGAGACGACGACGCTGGCCCCGTCCTCGGCGAAGCGCCGGGCGATGGCCGCGCCGATCCCGTCACCGCTGCCGGTCACCACCGCGACGCGCCGGGCCAGCCGTCCCGAGGCCTGTTCCATGAGGGGCAACCTACTCGGCCGTTCCGCGCGGACGCCGACCGTGATGAGGGGGGTTGGCCGGTGCTCCGAAAAGTTGAGTTGTAAAGACTCAAGAGAATGCGTAAGCTCCGGTTCAGCAAATCTCAACAGGTCTCATCGACCCACGACAAGGAGCTCACATCATGACCATCGTCCGCTACCGCCCGGCCGACAACTTCGACCGCATCTTCGACCAGCTCACCGCCGGCTGGCTGTCCAGCTCCGCGGCGCGCCGCACCCCGACCCCGCAGGTGTCAGTCGAGACTCGCGACAACGGGCTGCAGATCACCGTTGACCTGCCTGGCGTGCCGCGTGATGCCGTGTCGGTCGACGTCGCCGACCGTGCCCTCACCATCGCCGTCGATCACACCACCGATCGTGGCCAGCTCCGCTGGAGCCGTGTCCTGACACTGGCTCCGGCGCTCGACGCCGATCACGTCGCCGCACGGTATGCCGACGGTCGCCTCACCGTCGAGGTACCCGCGGCCCCGAAGCCCGAGCCCCGCGCGGTCCGCATCGAGATTGCCGGCGACGCGCCGGCGATCGACACCGACGCCGTCGCGCCCGCCGATGCGACGCCGGCCGGCGTGGACGCGCCAGAGGCCGACGCCGCCAACTGAGTCGCGCTCAGGCCGATTCCACAACGGTGCCCCGAGGACGACCCTCGGGGCACCGCCGCGTCCGTCGCCCGCCCTGCCCGCGGCGCGCACGTCCGTTCTCCGCGCACAGCCACGATCAAGCGGGTCCCAGCCGTCCTCATCCCCGGTAGCCGGTGCCCGCGATCCGTCGCGACCGCTTTGGCGGAACCGTCCACTCGTTCGGAAAGGCGCCGGCGTGGAGGGTGTACTCGACCAAGCGTCTTCCGAGGTCGGTGGACTCGAAGGAGCCGACCGACGCGACGGCAACGCTCCAAGCGACCCGCCGACGCGATCGGTCCAGTTCCACATCCGCGACCGACTGCCGATCAGCCCGCGGCTTGGCCGCGAGACCGGCCAGGGCGCCGTTGTCGCGTTGCCTACGCCACTCGGACAGGTGCGACGAGTACAGGCCCTCACGCCGCAAGAACGCACCACGCTCCGGGCCGCCCTTCGCCAACGCGTTGTACGAGTCCAAGTCGGCGAGCTTCTCGGCGGCGGTGAGGCTCCGCCGACGCGGTCGAGCTGCCGGGTCGATCTCATCCATCCCACCAGTGTGGGCGCGATCGAGATCCGCAATGGTCAAAGTCATCAGGTTCAGTGATCCGTTCTCGCCCTGGAGGAATGAAGAACCGCTACACCAGGTGTCTCACCTCACCCTGACAGACAGGGGACCGGCGAGATCATCGACGTGCACATCATGGACGAGAAGCTGGAGGGGCCGCTCGGTGTCTTCAACGACGAACTGGTACCGGTCGGCAGGCGGCTGAGGAAGCGCGGACTGGAGCTCATCGAGCACGCCGAGTGGCCCGGCTGGACCTTCGGCTACTGACGTGGCGTCGGCGGTGATCGCCGGCACTACGCAGTCAGCCAACCGAGAGTCGGTCAGCTCGCAGCCGAGCTCGACGGTGACCTTGAGGTCCAGGGCGCCGGCCATCTTCTGAAGCGTCGTTCGCGTGGCGCCGACGCCCCCGGCTTCGAGACGGGCGACGGCTGCCTGACTGGTGCCCATGCGAGCGGCGAGCTCGCGCTGACTGAGGCCGGCAGCCTCGCGGGCGTCGCGGACCTTCTCGCCGACGTCGAGGGCGAGGCGACTCGCCTCGTAGGTCTCGTCGAAGACGGCGCGTTCGTCGGCGGTCATTGCGGACAGGCGGTGCTTCTTCAGTTCGTCGATCGTCGTGCGGGCCATCAGTCGTCCTTCTCGGCGGTGTGTCCTTCGGTGATGCAGCGGGTCATCGTCCAGCGCGCTCGCTGCACCTCAGCGCGTTCGTTCTGTCGTTGCTTGTGGAACACGGTCAGCAGCACGATGCGCCGGGCGCTGGCGAAGAAGTACGTGATCCGCCACGCACCGAGAAGGACGCAACAGACCAGGTCAGGGGCACTTCGACCGAAACGCCGCAGATCACAAACCCCTGCTACACGTTGAAGCGGAACTCCATCACATCGCCGTCGGCGGGGTGGTAGTCCTTGCCTTCGATGCGGATCTTGCCGAGCTCTTTGGCCTTCGTCCACGACCCGATGTCGAGCAACTCGTCCCAGTGGATCGTCTCGGCCTTGATGAACCCGCGCTGGAAGTCGGTGTGGATCCGGCCGGCGCACTCGGGGGCCGTCGAGCCGGCGTAGAAGGTCCACGCGCGGGACTCCTTGTCGCCGGTCGTCAGGAATGTCCGCAGGCCGAGCAGGTGGTAGGCGCTGCGCACCATCCGGAACAAGGCGCCCTCGCCGAGGCCGAATCCTTCGAGCATCTCGGCGCGCTCGGCGGGGTCCTCGATCGACGCGGCCTCGGCCTCGAGCTGGACGCACATGCCGATCACCTCGACGTTGTCGCCGGCCGAGGTGAACTCGTCGCGGACACGTTGCTCGACCGCCGGAATGCGATCCAGCTCGTCCTCGCCGACGTTGACCACCGCGAGCACCTGGCGGTTGGTCAACAGGAAGGACGGGCGCAGGGTCTCGCGCCACTCCGGCTTCAGCCCGGCGCGGTACAGCGGCGTACCGTCGCTCAGCGCGTCGTACGCGGCTTGCAACGCATCCAGCTCGCCGGCAGCGCCCTTGTCCAGCTTGGCTTGACGTGTCGCCTGGGCCAGCCGCTTGTCGATGGTCTCCAGATCGGCGAGGGCCAGCTCGATCTCGACCACTCGCAGGTGCTCCAGCGGATCGTCCGGGCCGGGGACGTCATCGTCGACGAAGGCGCGCAGGACGAACACGATGGCGTCGACCTCGCGGATGTTGGCCAGGAACTTGTTGCCGAGACCCTCGCCCTTCGACGCGCCTTCGACCAGGCCACCGATGTCGACCACCTGCACGGCGGCGTGCACCACGTTGCGCGACTTGCTCATCGCCGCGAGTCGATCGAGGCGATCGTCGGGCACCTTGGCCACACCGATGTTCGGGTCCTTGGTGGCGAACGCGTAGGGCGCAGCCAGCGCGCCGCCACCCGTGAGCGCGTTGTACAGCGAGCTCTTGCCTGCGTTGGGGAGGCCGACCAGGCCGAAGCGTTCCATAGCGAGCGTTGAAGGCTAGCGGGGGTGCCGCAGCAGGCTTCCAATGGTCCTCAGGCGCGTCGTGAAGTGGCTCACTGTCCTTGCATTCGCGTTCCTCGTACCCGTCGTCTCGGCCGACCCGGCCCGCGCAGATGATCTGCCGCCGATGTGCGTCGCCCAGGGCTCGTTCGGGGGTGTCGACTACCTGGGCGACTACCGGTGCGGTGGGTTGATGCTGCGCTATCACACGTCTGGCGTCGCGGCGGCGACGAGCACCGTATGGGCCGGGCGGTGGCTGTACCGCGACTCCTCAGGGCGGCTCGGCGTGGGCAGCTGCAGCTTCAACCGCCGGCTGCACCCGAGCATCCTCAAGCCGGTGCACAGCGTCGCGATGTCGATGCCCAACGACGCGTCGCTGGCGAAGACCGCGTACCTCACCTGGCGGTACTCGGCGATGGACAACCGCACGCTGGCCGCGCTGTGGGCCGTCTACCACTACTACGCGCAGGATGCTGCCGGCACGCACTTCGCGGCGAGCCCGGCGGCGCCGCTCGTGCCCTCGTTGAAGCGGCTCGGTGCGAACAGCGGACGAACCGACCTGCAGCAGTTGGCCATCCGCCTCGATGCCGAGGCGCGGCGCTACGCGGGCACCTGGTCGCTCGTGGTTGCGTTGGACGCAGGCGAGGTACGCGCAACCGTGCGCGCTGGCGGGGCGGGGGTGCCCGGAGCGCCGGTGCAGTTCACCATTGGCGGCGTCCCACGTGAGGTGCGCACCGACGACGACGGCGTGGCCAGTGTGCCCGCGCCGGCGTCGGGTGTGGTCAAGGTGGTCACCTCGTCGCCCGGCCGACCTCGGTTCCTGCAGGGCGTCGCGGTCGGTGGCGGGCCGAGCCAGATCCTGGTCGCCCCTGGTCCCGAGCGCTTGTTGCACGGCGCAGTTCGTGTCGTGCCGGCAACGACGACCACGCAGCCGCCGACGACGACAACGCAGCCGCCGACGACGACATCGGTGCCGCCGACCACGACATCGGTGCCGGCGACGACCGTGCCGCCGACCACGCCGCCGACCGCGCCGCCGACCGCACCGCCGGCCACGGAACCGCCGCCGACCACCGATCCGCCCGCCACCCAGGTTCCGGTGACAGTGCCTGCCACCACGGAACCGCCGGCCACCACGCCGGTGACCCAGCCGGCCGCCAGCACGACAACTGCGCCGGCGACGTCCACGTCGCGGCCGGCGAGCACCACGTCCACGTCGATCACGACCCAGCCGACAACGACGACCACGACATCGGTGCCGGGGACGACGCCGCCGCCGACCACCGAACCGCCGCCGACCACCGAACCGCCGCCAACCACCGAACCGCCGCCAACCACCGAACCGCCGCCAACCACCGAACCGCCGCCAA
>CAZMHG010000032.1:12260-13205 GCA_964565975.1 uncultured Ilumatobacteraceae bacterium
CCACCGAACCGCCGATCCTCGTCGTCGTGCCGACCTACCCGCCGCTGCCGAACACGGGCGCCGGCGTGGCCGGCCCGATCGCCTACCTGGCCACGGCGATGCTCGTCGCCGGGATCGGGCTGCTCGGCACGATCCGGCGACGGGTGAAGCGAAACGACGCCTGGTAAGCGCCCCCGGCCGACGAACCGATCTCCGTAGACTGGCCGGGTGACGCCGGTCGAAGCGCTGGAACGAGTAGTCCACTGCCTCGACCGCGCTCACGACACCGGTTTCAAGACGAAGGCCTTCGTGCGTGCGCTCGACGTCGTGCGCACGACGCCGCCGGCGGAGATCGAACGGCTTGCCGGGTTGGGCGCGCTGACCGACCTGGACGGCATCGGCGACAGTTCGGCCCGCGTGATCACCCAGGCGCTCGCCGGTGGCGAGCCTGCCTACCTCGCAGATCTGGACGCCACGACCCAGGTCCCGCTCACCGCCGATGGCGCCCGCTACCGCGCCGCCCTGCGTGGTGACCTGCACATGCACAGCCGGTGGAGCGACGGGGGAGCGACCATCGAGGCGATGGCCCGTACCGCGATGGCGCTCGGGCACGAGTACATGGTCCTCACCGATCATTCGCCGCGGCTGACGGTCGCCCACGGCTTGAGCGCCGAGCGCCTCGCCCAGCAACTCGCCGACGTGGCAGAGCTGAACCGCACGCTGGCACCGTTCCGGATCCTGACCGGCATCGAGGTCGACATCCTCGAGGACGGCACCTTGGATCATGGCGACGAGGTGTTGTCGCAGCTCGACCTGGTCATCGCCAGCGTGCACAGCAAGTTGCGGATGCCGTCGGCAGAGATGACGCCGCGGATGATCCAGGCGATCGCCTCGCCGCATGTCGACGTGCTCGGCCATTGCACCGGGCGGATGATCGGCCGGCGCGACCCGTCGTCGTTCGACGCC
>CAZMHG010000033.1:0-5014 GCA_964565975.1 uncultured Ilumatobacteraceae bacterium
GTCGGCCTGGTAGTAGATGCCCTCGAAGACAACCCACAGGCGCTGCCCGTCCTGCGGCGCTGGAGTGCTGAAGCGGGTCCGGTAGAGCAACGCGGCGTCGTTCGTGGCGAAGGCCTCGGCCCGCTGCCAGTGTCCCGGGACGGGGACCGGGGCCCAGCCGTCGTCGTCGGCGTCGATGCCGAGGGCGTCGCGCCGCAGATCGTCCGTGGCCACGATCGCATGCCACGGTCCGGGAACGTCCATCGGCTCATCGTACGGTCAGACCTGCGCCGGTCGGGGAGTGCGGGCCGACGTGGACACGTGCGCGGGTCGGCCGGCGCCCGTGGTGTCTAGGGTGCGGCCATGCATCACGCGCACCCCGACCTTCCCACGACATTGGGCGCGTTGCGCTCCTCGGGCTGGTTGTCCGTGCCGGTGAAGGACGAGATCCGGCGCAACGCCGTGGCCCGCATCGCCGCCGGGCAGCCGCTGTTCGCCGGCGTGCTGGGGTACGAGGACACGGTGATGCCCCAGCTGGAGAACGCCTTGCTGGCCGGCCACGACGTGATCTTCCTCGGCGAGCGCGGCCAGGCCAAGACGCGGATGATCCGCTCGCTCGTCGGCCTGCTCGACGAATGGATGCCGATCGTTGCCGGAAGCGAGATCAACGACGACCCCTACCACCCGGTCTCTGCTCCTGCCCGGAGGGCGGTCGGCGAGCACGGCGACGGCACCCCGATCGACTGGGTGCACCGCGACCGTCGCTACGGCGAGAAGCTGGCCACGCCCGACACGTCGATCGCCGACCTGATCGGCGAGGTCGACCCGATCAAGGTCGCCGAGGGTCGCTACCTGTCCGACGAGCTGACGTTGCACTACGGCCTGGTGCCGCGCACCAACCGCGGCATCTTCGCGATCAACGAGATCCCCGACCTCTCCGAGCGGATCCAGGTGGGGCTGCTGAACGTGCTCGAAGAGCGCGACGTCCAGATCCGCGGATACAAGGTCAGCCTGCCGCTGGACCTGATGCTGGTGGCCAGCGCCAACCCCGAGGACTACACCAACCGCGGCCGGATCATCACGCCGCTGAAGGACCGCTTCGGGAGCCAGATCCGGACCCACTATCCGCTCGATGCCGACACGGAGATCGCGATCATGCGCCAGGAGGCCCGCCCGCTCGGTGTCGGCGACATCGCCGTCATCGTGCCCGACTACCTCGAACGGGTCGTCGCCACGTTCAGCCAGCTCGCCCGAGGCAGCGGCCAGGTCAACCAGCGCAGCGGCGTCAGCGTCCGGTTGAGCGTGTCCAACGTCGAGACCCTCGGCGCCAACGCGTTGCGCCGCGGGTTGCGCGTCGGCGAGCAGCGCGTCGTGGCCCGTGTGTCGGACCTCGACGCGCTCGCCGCGTCGACCAGCGGCAAGATCGAGATCGAGTCGTTCGAGGACGGACGCGACGGGCAGATCCTGGAGAACCTGATCAAGGGCGCGACGCTGAGCGTGTTCCGCGATGTCGCCGACCAGGCGCTGCTCACCGACGTCGTCGTCGACTTCGAGCAGGGCACCACCGCCCACACCGGCGAGGGCGTCACCTCGGCCGACCTCGCCGGGCTGGCCTATCGCATCCCGTCGCTGGCGATGGCCGTCGACCGGTTGACCGACGGCGCCACGGACGAGCCCTCGATCGCCGCCGCCGTCGAGTTCCTCCTCGAAGGCCTGCACCTGTCGAAGCGGCTCAACAAGGACGGCCAAGGCCGGGCCACCTACCGAGCCAAGGGCGGCCGCTGACCGCGATCGCGACCCTCAGGCGAGGACGGTGACGAAGCTCACCGGCAGCTCCCCAGCGACGCGGCGGGCGTCGGCCAGCGCCCGGTCGGCGAGCTCGCGGCGTTGGGCATCCGAACCCGACGGTGCCCGATAGGTGAGCGCCAGCGGCGCCGGCGGGCCCATCTCGGCGGCGCGGTGCAGCGCTCCCTCGACCTCGTTGGTCGCGGCGATGCCGAGCACGTCGCACGCGCCCTGCAGATCGGCCAGCTCACGCAGGGCGCGGCCGGGCACGTCGACCACGCCGCGGGCCAGGCCGTACAGCCACACCCCCCACCGCAGCTCGTCCTCGCGCGTGGCGAGGTCGACGGAGCGCTGGTCGGTTGGGTCACGTGGGCGAACGGTGGCGACGTCGATCGAGGTGGCCACCAATGGTCCGCCACCGCGCAGGATCCGCCATGCGTCGCGCCAGGCGACGACGAGGCGCTCGGTCAGCTCGCCGTTGCGCCGCAGGTCGTCGGGAACCAGCCGGCGGGCCAGCGCGTAGGGCGCTTCGATCGGGACCCATCCGTGGACCACGTCGCCCAGCGCGTCGGCACAGCGTTCGATCCAGCGCGGCCAGTGCGTTGCCGTCGCCCGGTCGTCGGTGAACCCGCCCTCGTTGTCGAACCAGCGCGGCACCACCGGCTGCAGCAGGCGCGCCCACGGCTGCATCCCCGCGCTACAGATCAGCTGCGCGGCCAGCCGGGCGTCCTCGATCACCCCGCCGTCCAGGCGCCCCTGTGTCGGCTCGACGCACGCCCACGGCAGGTCGAAGCGGACCAGACCGCAGCCGTCGGCCGCCGCCTGGGCGATGTCGTCGTCGAACCGGTCGGTCTGCAGCGGGATGTGTGCGCCGCGCACGGGGCCGCCTGCCGGCGGACTGTGCACAGAGCCGCCTGTCGGCGGACCTAGAGGTGGTACGGGGTGCGGGTCCACAACTCGCCGGTGTCGGTGTTCGAGATGTCGATCGGCCGCCCGCTGAGGGACACCACGCTGATGGAACCGGGAAAGCCGCGCAGTTCGACCTCGCCGTGCGGGGTGGCGACGACGCCGGGTGGCAGCTGATCGATCTGCATCGACGGCAGGAGCACCTCGAACGGGCCGGCGATGTCGCACAGCCGTGACGCCATGTTGACCGCCGAGCCGATGTAGTCGTCGCCCTCGAACAGCAACGCGTAGCCCGAGGCGATGCCGATGCGCAGCGACAGCGGCGCGCAGGCTTCGGACGAGCGCCGTTCCAGCTCGAGCGCGAAGCGGATCGCCTCGGTGTGGTCGACCGAGACCGCCATCAGGCCGTCGCCGAGCCACTTGTCGATGCGGACGCCGCATTCGCTGGCGACCTCGCGGGTGAGGGTGCGGAATGCGCCGAGCAGGCGCCCGGCGGCGTCGTCGCCGAACGCGGCCGTGTAGTTCGTGAACCCCGACAGGTCGACGAAGACGAACGTTCGTGGCACTCGCATCGGACCAGCCTACGGGCCTGGCCGGCGGGCCGAGAGCGCGCCGATGAACCGCCGATGACGCGCTGGTGAACATCGCCGCCCGGCCTAAGGTGCCGTCGTGCGCCGCAGATTCACCTACTCGCGCTGGGACGGCACGCAGGTCGGTTTCGAGCTCGATGCCAACGCGTTGCTCGACTCGATGACCGACGAGTTGCTGTACCACGGCGACGTCAACGCCGCGCTGCGGCGGATGATGCAGCGCGGGATGCGCACTCCCAACGGGCGGCAGATGGCCGGGTTGGACGAGCTGCGCAAGCGGCTCCGCAACCGCCGCCAGGAGATCCTCGAGACCAACGACCTGGCCGGCGTGTTCCAGGAGATCGACCAGGCGTTGCGCGAGGTCGTCGACACCGAACGTGCCGCGCTGGACGCCAACGACCCGAACGACGAGCGCCACGTCCAACTGGACCTGCTGCCCGACGACCTGGCCGGCAAGGTGCACGAGCTGAGCAACTACCGCTTCCAGTCGCCCACGGCGGCCGAGCAGTTCGGCGAGCTCGTCGAGCGGCTGCGCGAGCAACTGATGCAGCAGGCGCTGGACCAGCTGTCGTCGGCCGTCCAGGACATGTCGCCCGAGTCGATGGCCAGGACCAAGGACATGCTCGCCGCGCTCAACGAGATGCTCGAACGGCACCAGCGTGGCGAGGACCCGCGCTTCGAGCAGTTCATGCAGCAGTACGGCGACCTGTTCCCCGAACAGCCCCAGAGCATCGAGGAGTTGCTCGATCTGCTCGCCCGGCGCATGGCCGCAGCGCAGGCGATGTACGACTCGATGACCCCCGAGCAGCGCGAGCAGCTGCAGCGGCTGAGCGATCAGCTGCTCGAGGACATGGATCTGCGCTGGCAGATGGACCAGCTCGCCGGCAACCTCGCGCAGCTCGTCCCCGACCCGTTCGGTCGCAGCTACGACTTCAGCGGCCAGCAGCCGATGGGGATGGGCGAGGCGATGCAGGCGATGCGCGACCTCGGCGACTTGGACCGTCTGGAGGAGCTGCTGCGCGGCGCGACGAACCCCGGCCAGCTCGGCGAAGCCGACCTCGACCGGGTCGCCGAGCTGCTCGGCGAGGACGCTGCCGAGTCGTTGGCCCAGATGTCCGAGCTGAGCCGGCTGCTCGAGGAGGCCGGGCTCGTGCGGCGCGACGGCAACCGTCTGCGCCTGACGCCTGGCGGGTTGCGCCGGATCGGCAATGCCAGCCTGCGCGACCTGTTCACCCGCCTGGCGCACGACAAGGCCGGCCAGCATCACGTCGAGCGCGACGGGCAGGGTCACGAGCGCAGCTTCCACACCAAGCCGTACGAGTTCGGCGATCCGTTCAACCTCGACCTGCAACGCACGATCCGCAACGCGCTGCGGCGCACCGGGCCGGGGACGCCGGTGCGGCTGGCCGGCGAGGACTTCGAGATCGAGCAGACCGAGCACCTGTCGCGCAGCGCCACCGTGCTGATGCTCGACCTGTCGCAGAGCATGCCGCTGCGCGACAACTTCCTGCCCGCCAAGAAGGTCACGATGGCGCTGCACGCGCTGATCAGCTCGCAGTTCCCGCGTGACTACCTGGGCCTGATCGGGTTCGCCTCGGTGGCCCGGCCGATGACCGCGGCGTCGCTGCCCGAGGTGTCGTGGGACGACCGCTACGGCACGAACATGCAGCACGGATTCGCCACCGCCCGGGCGATGCTCGCCGGTCAGCCGGGCACCAAGCAGATCATCATGATCACCGACGGCGAGCCCACCG
>CAZMHG010000033.1:5024-13147 GCA_964565975.1 uncultured Ilumatobacteraceae bacterium
ACGACGAGGGACGGGTGCACTTCAACTATCCGCCGGTGCGCGAGACGATCGATTCGACGATGGTCGAGGTGCTGCGCTGCACGCGTGCGGGCATCCGGATCAACAGCTTCGTGCTCGACGTCAACGACTACCTGCGCGCGTTCATCGACCGCATCGCCGCGGTGAACCACGGCCGCGTCTTCTACACCACACCCGACACGCTGGGCGAGTACGTCCTCGTCGACTACCTCGACCACAAGCGTGCGGTGCGCCGCCGCGCCGGCTGAACAGCCCGCATGGCCGGCGGTTGCTCGCGCCGGCGCGCGAAGAACCTGCTCAGCCCGGGTCGAAGATCACCACTTGCGCGATGGTGATGTGATAGGCGAGAATGACTGTCGTGTAATTACACCCAACGTAGTTGCACGACGATCGCAGCCCAGGGTGCGGGATCAGGGGCTGTCGCAGGGAGGTCGCCACGTGAGCATCGAAGTCAGCGCGGAACAACCGGATTGGCAAGACGAGGCCAACTGCCTCGGCGTCGATCCCGACCTGTTCTTCCCCGAGCGTGGCGCGTCGACGCGCGAGGCCAAAGAGGTCTGCCGCGGCTGCGTCGTGCGCCTCGACTGCCTGGAGTACGCGCTCGCCAACGGCGAGAAGTTCGGCATCTGGGGCGGGCTCAGCGAGCGCGAGCGCCGTCGCCTGCGGCGCCAGCGCGCCGTCGCCTCGCGCCGTACCTCGGCCTGACGGCACACTGCCGGGCGCGCACGGGCGGGCGCCGGTAGCGGGATTCCGTCCGGCGGGGCGCCGTGCGGCACCAGACCCAGCCCGTACCGAAAGGTGCTGGGGGCGCTGTCCACGGCGCGGGACCGGGTGGTACCCTGGCGCCCATGTTCGCATTCCTCGAAGGCCCGGAGATGATCATCGTCCTGGTGGTCGTGCTCGTTCTGTTCGGCGGCTCGCAGCTGCCCAAGCTGGCCCGCAACCTGGGCAAGGCGCAGAAGGAGTTCAAGGACGGCCTGTCCGAAGGTCAGCGCGAGGCGTCGCAGTCCGGCCAGATCGCCTCGTCGAACGACACCACGACCAAGTAGCGCCCACGCCGCCCGACAGCGGCGGTCAGCCACGGGACCGGGAGACCGGTCCCGTTCGCGTTTTCTGCCCGGTCAGGAGCGCAGCGCCACCGGTACGACCGCAGTGCCCTGGTCGGCCTTGCGCCGCTTGAGGATGCGCCGACGTTCACGCTCGCTGCACCCTCCCCACACACCGTGCTCGATGCGTTGGTCGAGGGCGTACTCCAGGCAGGTCGTGGCCACGGCGCAGGTCGCGCAGATCTTGCGCGCCCGGTCGACCCCGACACCGTCGGAGGGGAAGAACATGTTCGGCGGGTAGTTGCGGCAGTTCCCGTCGGCCATCCACGCCGTGGCGTAGTCCGGGTCGATCGGCGCGGCCACCGACGAACGATCGTCGGGCGTCGCCGAGCCCGCCAGCGGCGCGCCATCGGGGCGCCGGTCGGCTCGGGCCTTGGGGATGCTGAGTTTCATCTCGCTGCTCCTTCGTGCCGCGTCGAATCGACGCGACGTCGGTTGTGCGCCCGCTTCAGCCCGTTTCCGTCGCTTGATCCGGATCGTTCCGCCCGAGGAAACGTGCTGCACATGTCAATACAGACGTCCGAAGGTTGGAGTTGGTTCCGAGTTTCGTTGTGGTTCTACCAGAAGTCGGTGCGTGACAAGCGGCAGCTAGGCTTGATTTCCATGTCCGACGTCCTGACCGAACCGCCTCGCGCCCACGCCCGGATCGTCTATCTCGGGCCGGTGTCCCCCCACTGGGAGGTCTACGGCGACTACGGCGACCGTACGGTGGTCGAGGAGTTCCGCAACCGGGTGCTGGCCCGTCTGGTGCTCCTGCCGCGCGACGACCCGCAGTTCCGGCGCAACCGCGAGCGCGTCGTGCGCGATGCCGAGCGCGAGCGCATCTCGATCGAGTGGGATCTCGGGATCCCGGAAGACGACTGACCCCGGAGCGGACGGAGCAGCCCCGATGTCGGCGCAGCCCTCCTGGGCGATGCACCCGTCGCACGGCGGTGGCGTGCCCGTCGCCGGCGACCTGTTCAACCGTGAGCTGAGCTGGCTGGCGTTCAACCGGCGCGTCCTCGAACTGGCCGCCGAGCCGGGGATCCCGCTCTTGGAGCGGCTCAAGTTCTGCGCGATCGCCTCGGCCAATCTCGACGAGTTCTTCCAGGTGCGCGTCGCCGCGTTGATGGACCAGTTGGCTGCGGGCATCCCGACACCCACCCCGGACGGGCTGACGCCGGCGCGCCAGCTCGAGCTGATCGGCGCCGAGGTGTCCGAGTTCGCCATCTTCCAGGAGTCGATGGTCCTCGATCAGGTGCTTCCTGCGCTCGCCGCGCAGGGCGTCGAGCTGGTCGGCGTCGACGAGCTCACCGAGGCCCAGCGCAAGCACGCCAACCAGGTGTTCCACGAGGTGGTGTTCCCGGTGCTCACCCCGCTCGCGGTCGACCCGGCGCATCCGTTCCCGTACATCTCCAACTTGGCCCTCAACCTGGCGGCGATGGTCAGCGACCCGGACACCGGCGAGCGTCGCTTCGCCAGGGTCAAGGTGCCCAACGTGTTCCCTCGGCTGATCGAGGTACCCCTCGACGCCGAGGCGCGCGCCGGCCGGCCCGCGGTGCGCTTCGTGCTGGCGGAGGACGTGATCGCCGCCAACCTCGGGGCGCTGTTCGTCGGCATGGTCATCGAGGAGACGGCGGTGTTCCGTGTCACCCGCAACGCCGACCTGACGTTGGAGGAAGAGGAGGCCGACGACCTGCTTGCCGCCGTCGAGATGGAGCTGCGCCGCCGGCGGTTCGGGCGGGCAGTGCGCCTCGAGGTCCAGGACTCGATCAGCGACGAGCTGCTCGACCTGGTCGTGCGCGAGATGGACCTCGACGCCGACGACGTGTACGTGCTGCGCGGCCCGCTCGACCTGACGTGCATGTTCCAGATCGCGTCGATCGATCGGCCCGACCTGAAGGACACGCCGTGGGTGCCGATCACCGCCGGACGGCTGCTGCTGGCCCAGGAGAACGAGCGATCGATGTTCGCCGTGATCCGCGACCGGGCGCTGCTCGTCCACCACCCGTACGAGAGCTTCGCCTCCAGCGTCGAGGCGTTCATCGCCGCTGCGGCGGACGACCCGAACGTGCAGTCGATCAAGATGACGCTGTATCGCGCCGGTGGCGACAGCCCGATCGCCCGCAGCCTGATGCGCGCCGCCGAGCGCGGCGTGCAGGTCGCCGTGCTGGTCGAGCTGAAGGCCCGCTTCGACGAGGCGACGAACGTCAGCTGGGCCAAGGCGCTGGAACGCAGCGGCGTGCACGTGGTGTACGGGCTGGTCGGGTTGAAGACCCACGCCAAGTGCGTCCTCGTCGTGCGCCAGGACGAGGACGGCCTGCGGCGCTACTGCCACATCGGCACCGGGAACTACAACTCCAAGACGGCGCGACTGTACGAGGACCTCGGGTTCGTGACCTGTGACGAGCAGGTCGGGGCCGACGTCAGCCAGCTGTTCAACCACCTCACCGGGTACAGCCGGGCGGCCGAGTACCGATCGCTGGTGATCGCCCCGCGGGACATGCGCAACCAGCTGCTCGACCTGATCGAGCACGAGGCGAGCTACGGCCCCGACGGTCACGTCACCGCCAAGCTGAACTCGTTGCAGGATCCCGGGATGATCGAGGCGTTGTACGCGGCCAGCCAGGTCGGTGTCCGCGTCGACCTGATCACCCGCGGGATCTGCTGCCTGCGCCCAGGCGTGCCCGGGCTGAGCGAGACGATCCGGGTCCGCTCGATCCTCGGGCGCTACCTGGAGCACTCGCGGCTGCTGCGGTTCGCCCACGGCGGCGGCCAGGACGGCAGGCAGGACGGCCCGCTGTTCCTGATCGGCAGCGCCGACTGGATGCCGCGCAACCTGGACCGCCGCGTCGAGGCGCTCGTGCCGGTGACCCACCCGAAGCATCAGGCCTGGCTCGACCAGGTCCTCGAGTTCGACCTGTCCGACGACGCGGTGCGGTGGGAGTTGGACGGCGACGGCGAGTGGCACCGCTGCGGGCCCGAGCACTTCCCCGACGGCGATGCGCAGGGCTGGCTGTACCGGTGGGTGGAGAGCCGCCAGCGGCGCTAACACGCGGCACGTGGCAGGAGATCCCCCGGGACCTCGCGGCCAGATTCCCCCAGTGGCCCACCCGGGTTCACCGTCCGTTCACCTGGACGCTTCTTGACTGGGTGACGGCCTTCGTACCGTGCCCGGCGTGAAGCAACCAACCCCCGAGGAGCGCACACCGTGACCCGAACCCGTTCGACGCGCCGGCTCGCCGCCGCGCTGGTGATCAGCACCCTCGTCGGCCTGACCGCATCGACCACCGTGTCGGCCGAGACGACGACAACCACCGCCGCTGCAGGAGCAGGCAACGGCTCGTGCGCCGCGACGACTGCGGCGACCACCGCGTCGACGACTGCCGCTGGCGCCGCGTCGACCGCGGCAAGTGCGCCGGTGACGACACCTGCGGCTGGCGCCGCGACGACACCCGCGGCACCGGCCAAGGTCGCCGGCGAACTGGACGGCTCGGGCGCGACGTTCCCGAAGGTCTTCTACCAGGAGATGATCGCCGCGTTCGGCGACGCCAACCCGGACGCGACGATCACCTACGCGGGCGGCGGCTCGGGCAAGGGCCGTCAGGACCTGGCCGACCAGGTGGTGCAGTGGGCCGGCACCGACGGCGTGATCAAGGACGCCGACAAGGCGAGCTACAAGGGCGGCGAGGTGCTCTACTTCCCGACCGTCGTCGCCCCGATCACCGTCGCCTACCACCTCGACGCCGACACCGTAAAGCTGAGCCCGGCGACCATTGCCAGGATCTTCCAGCGCGAGGTCACCAACTGGAACGACCCGGCGATCACGGCCGACAACGGTGGCACCGCGCTGGCCGACCAGGCGATCACGGTCGTCCACCGCAGCGACTCGTCCGGCACTACCGGCAACTTCACCAGGTTCCTGGAGGCATCGGTCGGTGCCGGCCACGACTGCGTCTGGAAGCTGGGCACCGACTCGACGGTCGAGTGGTCGGCCGACACCCAGGCCGGCGAGGGCAACAGCGGCGTCGCCCAGATCGTCGCCAGCACGCCCGGCGCGATCGGCTATGTCGACCTAGCCGACGCGACGGACGCCAAGCTGAAGTTCGCCGAGGTCCAGAACAAGGCCGGCACGTTCGTCGCCGCCGACCTCGCCGGTGCCTCGGCGGCAGCCGCCGGTGCCACGCTGGCGGACGACCTGACGTTCAGCGCGGTGTGGGCCGACGGCGACGCGGCCTACCCGATCACCGCCCAGACGTGGATCGTCGTCTACAAGGTGCAGCCCGACAAGACGGTGGGCGAGACCCTCAAGTCGTTCCTCCACTACCTGCTGACCGACGGCCAGCAGGCCGCGGCCGAGCTCGGCTTCGCCCCGCTGCCCGCGGCGATCGCCGACAAGGCGCTGGCCCAGCTCGAACAGCTGCAGATCGGCTGACGTCGATGAGCAGCACGTGAGCACCCAGTCCGGCGCCCTCCCCGCCGGCGTCGCGCCCACCACCCACGGCGAGACCCGCCCGTCGCTGAGCGCGACGGGCGGGCACGCCGATCGGTCGTTCCGGTGGCTGGCCAGGCTCGCCGCCGGTCTGGTGCTGGCGATCCTGGCGCTGATCACCCTGTCGATGATCGGCCGCAGCCGGGCCGTGCTCGGCCACATGGGCCTCGACTTCTTCACCACCCGCCGCTGGGTGCCGCCGCAACAGCTCTACGGAATCCTGTCGTTCGTCTGGGGCACCTGCTACACGGCGGTGATCGCGCTCACCCTCGCCGTCCCGGTCAGCCTGGGCATCGCGCTGTTCGTCACGCAGATCGCACCGCCGTGGCTGCGGCGCACGATGGTCTACCTGATCGACCTGCTCGCCGTCGTGCCGTCGGTCGTGTTCGGCCTGTGGGGCATCCTGGTCCTCGCGCCGAACCTGCGCGGCCTGTACGGATGGCTGTCGCGCACGTTCCACGGCTGGCCGGTCCTTGGCAGCATCTTCGGCGCCAACCCGCAGGGGCGTTCGTTCTTCACCGCCGGCATCGTGCTCGCGGTGATGATCACGCCGATCATCGTCTCGATCGGCCGCGAGGTGATCGAGACCACGCCGCAGAACGACAAGGAGGCCGCGCTCGGCCTGGGCGCGACCACGTGGGAGATGATCCGCGGCGCGGTCATCCCGCACAGCAAGGGCGGCCTGGTCGGCGCGGTGATGCTCGGCCTCGGCCGGGCGATGGGCGAGACCATCGCCGTGGCCCTGACGATCGGCTCGGCGCTCGGGCAGGTGACGCTCAACGCGTTGGCCTCGGGCAACTCGATGCCGGCGATGATCACCGCGGAATGGGGCGAGGCCGACGCGCTGAAGAAGTCGGCGCTGATCGGGATGGCGATGACCTTGTTCGCGATGACGATCCTCGTCAACATCGCCGCGACCGCGGTGGTCAACCGTTCGATGACGAAGTCGCGGGGGACCTGAGATGACCGTCACCGCCGCCGATCTGCAGGCCGCACGCGGCCGACGGACGGTCGTCAACCACCTGATGATCACGCTGATGGGCCTGTGCTTCGTGGTCATCCTTGTGCCGCTGGTGTTCGTCGTCGGCACGGTGATCGCCCGGGGCGGCAGCGTCGTGCTTCGCCAGTTCCCGGCGTGGTTCACCGAGACCATCCCGGTCAGCGAGCGGCGCGTCGGCCCGGGCATGGGTCCGGCGATCGTGGGCACGTTGCTGATCACCGCGACGGCCAGCGTGCTGGCCATCCCGCTCGGCGTGCTCGGCGCGGTGTACCTGCACGAGTACGGCGGGCAGCGACCGATGGCCCGGCTGATCCGGTTCCTGGCCACGGTGATGACCGGTGTGCCGTCGATCGTGATGGGCCTGTTCGTGTACCTGCTGTTCACCCTGCGCTTCAAGCTGTCCGGCCTGGGCGGTGCGCTGGCGCTGGCGTGCCTGATGCTGCCGATCGTGATCCGCAGCACCGAAGAGATGCTCCGCCTCGTGCCCGACCACCTACGCGAGGCGAGCTATGCGCTCGGCACGCGCAAGAGCCGCACGATCCTTGGCGTGGTCCTGCCGTCGGCGCTGCCCGGCATCGTCAGCGGCGCGCTGCTGGCCGTCGCCCGCGCTGCCGGCGAGACCGCACCGCTGTTGTTCACCATCGGCGCGATGACCAAGTTCCGGTTCAACGTGCTCCAGGGGTCGAACACCGCGCTGCCGTTGCAGATCTTCAACAACGCCACCAGCGGCAAGGCCGGCGCGGTGGAGCGCGGCTGGGGAGCGGCGCTGACCCTCGTGACGCTCGCCTTCCTGTTCACCGCGCTCGCACGCGCCGTGACCGCGGCCTACCAGAAACGACGCTGACGTGATGACCGACCCGATCCGACCGAGTGAGCACACGGCGAGCGCGCCGACGCGCGCGCCGATGAACGCGCCGCGTGCCGGCGATACTGAAGACGTGGATCGCCGCGACTCGGCACCCGGAAACGTCGGCAACGTGGTCTTCCGCATCGACGGCCTCGAGGTGCACTACGGGACCTTCCGTGCCGTGCGCGAGGTGACGATGAACATCCGCCAGCACGAGATCACCTCGTTCATCGGTCCGTCGGGGTGCGGCAAGACCACCGTGCTGCGGTGCCTGAACCGGATGAACGACGTCGTCGCCTCTGCCAGGGTCGGCGGCAAGGTGTGGTACCACGGTGTCGACCTCTACGCGCCCGAGGTCTCGGCGACCGAGGTCCGCCGCCGGGTCGGCATGGTCTTCCAGAAGCCGAACCCGTTCCCGAAGAGCATCTACGACAACGTCGCCTACGGCCCGCGGATCAGCGGCACCAAGAAGCGCGCCGAGCTGGACGACGTGGTCGAACGATCGCTGCGCAGCGCGGCGCTGTGGGACGAGGTCAAGGACCGGTTGAAGTCGTCCGGGCTGGGGCTGTCGGGCGGCCAGCAGCAGCGGTTGTGCATCGCCCGGGCGATTGCCGTCGAGCCGGACGTGATCCTGATGGACGAGCCGTGCTCGGCGCTCGACCCCATCGCCACGGCGCGCAT
>CAZMHG010000034.1:0-13077 GCA_964565975.1 uncultured Ilumatobacteraceae bacterium
GCGCCCATCTCCGACGGCGTGCTGCAGTTCACCACTCGCAGCCGCGCCCGCGTGCACGATCGGGCGACGGCCGGCAGCTGACGAGCGCTGGTCGGCGGCGTCCGCGGCGCGGCAGCGGTTGGGGACTTTGGTCCCTACGGCGCGGTGTTAGGTGGACCGTACGATCGAATCGTGCATTCGTCCGGCCAGCGATCCAGGTTGCGAGCCGTCGCGCTGCCCACCGAGCACGGTGGTTGGGGCCTGACGCTGGAACCCGTGCTGCTCGGGCTGCTCGTCGGGCCGTCAGTGGCGGGCTTGCTGCTCGGCGTCGGCGCGTTCCTGCTGTTCCTCGTACGGACCACGGCCAAGTTGGTTGCGGTCGACGCGTTCCGGGGCCGCTGGTTGCCGCGCACCACGCTGGCCGCAGCCGTCGCCGCAGTCGAGCTGGCGGCGATCGTCGCCGTCGTCGTGGTCGCCACGCATCGCGCCGGGGGATCGTGGGCCTGGCCACTGCTCGGCGCGCTCCCGTTCGCCGCTGTCGAGAGCGCGTACGAGGTTCGCAGCCGCGGCCGCCGGCTCGTGCCGGAGTTGTGCGGGGCGATCTCGATCAGCGCCGTGGCCACGGCGATCGCCCTCGCGGACGGCCAATCGGTGCGGTTGAGCGTGGCCCTGTGGCTGATCCTCGTGGCCCGCGCGGCTGGGGCGATCCCGTTCGTCCGTGTCCAGATCCAACGGCTCCGCCGCGGCCAGGCGTCACTCGTCGGCAGCGACGTCGGCCAGGGCGTGGCCCTCGGCATCGGTGCCGCCGGCGTGCTCGTCGCGCCTGCTGTCGCCGGCGGGCTCGCCGCGGTCGGTGCCTGTGCCGTCGCCCATGGCCGATGGGTCCGCCGCCCGCCCGTTCCAGCCCGGGTCGTCGGCATGCGCGAGATGGTGCTCGGGCTGGTCGTCGTTGCGCTGACCGCGATCAGCGCGATCGCATTCCGCTAAGGAGGCTCCCATGTCCACCACGTCATCGGCACCAACCGGGCCAGCCGGCGCGCTGGCCGCACCGGCCACGCTGCTCGGCGACCTCGTCACCGCTCAGCCGGCGATCATCCGCACCCTCGAGCAACTGGGCCTGGACTACTGCTGTGGTGGCCGGCGGTCGATCGAAGCCGCCAGCAACGCCGCCGGCCTGCCACTCGACGACGTCCTGACCACGGTGCGCGCCGCGATGGCCGCGGCCGAAGCCGACGCCGCGGCCGAAGCCGACGCCGCGGGCGACACCGCCGCGGCGTGGGCGGATCTGGGCCCCGCCGAACTGGTCGACCACATCGAGGCGACCCATCACCGGTTCCTGCGCGACGAGCTCCCGGCCACCACGGTGCTGGTCGACAAGATCACCACCGTCCACGGCGACCGTCACCCCGAGCTGGCCGAGGTCCGCAGGGTGTTCGGCGAGATCCGCGCCGATCTCG
Source organism: uncultured Ilumatobacteraceae bacterium (assembly GCA_964565975.1). GTDB lineage: Bacteria > Actinomycetota > Acidimicrobiia > Acidimicrobiales > Ilumatobacteraceae > JAKOUY01. The sequence goes on from CAZMHG010000034.1 coordinate 1,437, forward strand.
AACCGCACCTGCTGAAAGAGGAGCGGGTCCTGTTCCCGATGATCCGCCAGCTGGCCGACGCCGCGTCGCTGCCGTCGTTGCACTGCGGGACGGTACGCAACCCGATCGGTGTGATGCAGTTCGAGCACGAGCAGGTCGGCGAGCTGCTCGGCGAGCTGCGCACGCTGACGTCGGACTACACCGTGCCGGCGGACGGCTGCCCGACGTATACGGCGTGCTTCGCCGCGCTGCGGGCGATCGACGCCGACACCCACCTCCACGTGCACAAGGAGAACAACGTCCTGTTCCCGGCGGTCGAGGCGCTCGAGTCAAAGCTCGCCGCCGCCGGGTCGGTCGTCCGGTAGCTTCGGCGGGATGTCCGACGCACAACCACTCCCGTCGATCGACGTCTACGCCGCCTACACCGCCGGCCCCGAGGTCGTGCTGCTCGACGTCCGCGAGCGCAACGAGTGGGACGCCGGGCATGCGGCGCGTGCGGTGAACCTGCCGCTGAGCGAGCTCGCCGAGCGTGCCGCAGAGCTGGACGTGAACCGGGCGACGATCTGCATCTGCAAATCCGGCGGGCGCTCCGGGCGGGCCACCGCGTACCTCGCCCAACTGGGCGTGCCGATCGTCAACATGACCGGCGGCATGCTCGCCTGGGCCGAGATGGGCCTGCCGATCGTCACCGACGACGGCACACCCGGCGGCGTCCTCTGACCCCGATGTGACCCAGATGGTCAGCGGGTCCGGGCTGCACCCAGGGCATCGCCCGCTCAGGCGGGCGCGCTAGACGAGGTCGGCGATGACGTCGGCCAGCTGGCGTAGGCTGCGCACCTCTTTGACCGCGGTGCAGCTCGGTCGGTACAGCTCGATCAGCGAGTCCTCGCGGCCCCACTCGGCACACGGCTCGGGGTTCAGCCAGTACACCCGCCGGGCACGCTCGGCGATCCGGGCGAACTGCTCCGGCGCACCGTCGCGATAGTTGCCGCGCGCGTCGCCGCTGACGATCAGCGTTGTGCCGTTGCCGATGACCTCGTCCACGTAGTCCCGCTGGAAGTGGGTGAACGCAGCGCCGTAGTCGCTGTGCCCATCCAGGCCGACCACGCCGCGTCGCTCGACGAGCCGGTTGACGGCGATGTCGAACCGGGCCTCGCGGAACACGTCGCTGACCTCGGCGCAGCCGCAGACGAAGGCGAAGCTGCGCACGGCGCGCAGCTCGGCGTGCAACGCGTTGATCAGCGTGAAGGTGAACTGGGCGGACTCGGCCACCGATCCGCTGACGTCGCACAGCACCACGACGTCGGGCCGGTGCGGATGCCGACGCTTGGTGACCACGTCGATCGGCACGCCGCCGCTCTGCAGCGACCGGCGGACCGTCCGGCGCACGTCCAGCCTCCCGGTCGAGCGGAGCTTGCGACGCTTGCCGATCTTCGCCGCGAGGCGCCGAAGGAGCGGGGCGAGCAGACGCTGCAACTCCTCGGTCTCCGCGCGCGACAGGTGCAACAGGTCGGCATCCTCGGGCCGCGTACCGGCCGCGGCGACGGGCTCCAGGTCGCGGTCGGCAAGCCGTGCGGCGATCTCGGCGGCGAGCGCGCGCCGGAACGCCTCCAGCCGGCGGCGGATCTCGTTGCGCGCCAACGTCAGCTCCCACTCGTCCAAGTCGGTGTCGCGGCGCAGCTGTTGCATCGCCGCGCTGAGCATCCGCGACAGGTCCATCGCCCGCATCACCCGATGCATCAGCTTGCGTTCCGAGGCGTCGTCGTCACCGACCAGCGCAGCCACCGCCTGATCGGCCAGGGCGCCCAATGCCGAGTCGTCCCCGTCCAGCAGCGCGTCGAGCAGCGCCGCGTCGAAACCACCGACCGACGGCCCGTACGGCGCGTCGGCGGCGAGCGGCGCTGCCGGCGACCCTTCGTCCGGGTCGGCTGGCGCGGCCGCGCGGCGGAAGACGGCGTCGAAGCATCGGTCGAACACCCGGCCGGGGTCGGCCTCCTTGACGAGGCTGGCGCGCAGGCACTCGCGTACGAGGGTGCGGTCGCCGACGTCGATCACCGTCAACGAACGCGACGCATCGAGGACCTCGCCGATCGAGCAGTCGAGCCCGGCGCGCCGCAGCCGCTCGGCCAGCCCGACGACCGCGTCCTCGAACGAGGGCATCAGCGCCTGGCCAACTGGGCGTTGATGTCCAGCGCGCACCGCTGCAGCGCCGGAAGGAAGTCGTTGCGCAGCTCCCGCAGCGTGACGCGCGCCGCGTGCGTACCGATATTCAACGCCGCCAGGGTCCGGCCGCGGCCGTCGCGCAGCGGGACGGCGATCGAGCGGATCCCGTCCTCCAGCTCCTGGTCGAGCAGGCAGTAGCCCTGATGCCGCACCGCCTCGATCTCGCGGGTGAGGCCGGCCACATCGGTGATCGCACGGGCGGACGCCGGAGGGTGGCGAGTGTGGCGCAGGAACTCGCCGAGTGCCGCTGGGTCGAGTTGGGCGAGCAGGACGCGGCCCATCGAGGTCCACGCCGCAGGGAGCCGCGACCCGATCGCCAGGGAGATGGCCATGATCCGCTTGGTCGGGACACGCGCGACGTAGACGATCTCGTCGTCGTCCAGCACGGCGACCGACACGCTCTCGTGCACCCGCTCGGACAGGTCCTCCATGAACGGTTGGGCGATGTCCGGCAGGTGCAACGACGACACGTACGCATACCCGAGGTCGAGCACCCTGGGCGTCAGCTCGAACTGCTTGCCGTCGGTCGCCACGTAGCCGAGCGCGGCCAGCGTCAGCAGCACGCGCCGGGTCGTCGCCCGGGTCAGTCCGGTGCGCCGGCTGACGTCGGAGAGGGTCATCAGCGGATGCTCGCCGTCGAACGCCCGGATCACGCTCAGGCCGCGTTCCAGCGACTGGACGAAGGCGCCGTCCGCCGCCGGCCCTCGGCCCGGCGCCGTTGACATCGCCGCCGGCCCGGGCGTACGCTCCGCTCCGGTGTTCATTGGTCGCACAAGTGTGCGCTGTGCGAACATCGGCGTCAAGCGGTGATGTCGTCGATCCCGTGCGCGACGCCACCGACCGACGAATCGAGGGGGACCAGTTCATGGAGTACACGACGTACTTTGCGTCGCTCGACCACTACGACAAGGGCGGGATCGAGCTGATCAACGACCGGGCCAAGAACTACGCGTTCTCGAACATGTTCGAGGTCGCCAGCACCTCCAAGCCCTGGGAGAAGGTCGCCGTCGGCAAGAACATGCAGTACGTGCTCGAGGTGATCCGGGCCGAGGGCACCAGCGAGTGGCGCACGTGCGCGCACGACGAGTTCCCGCTGGTGATGGACGGTGAGGTCACCGTCGAGCTGGTCAAGCTCGACGCACCGCTGGCACCGGCCGACAAGAACGGTTCGATCCGCATCGACGGCGAGCCCGTCGGGGCGAAGATGGGCCACATCGTGCTGCGACGCGGCCACCAGGCACTGCTGCCGGCCAACGCCGCCTACCGGATGACGGCCGCTCGCCCGAGCGTCGTCCTGCTCCAGACCATCCTCGGCGACGACACGGTCGAGCGCTGGGCCGACATCTGCCTGAGCTGAAGGGAACCAGCCATGACCGACACGATCCAGTCCTCACCCGCCAACGCCCAGGGGTACCGCGCGTTCACCCTCGGGGCGTTCCACTTCAGCCGCGACGAGTTCTTCGTCCACGTCGTCTGGCCCACCGGCAAGCACGTCCTCAGCGTCGACGTGTTCCTGCGCGCCCTGCAGCGCGACGTCGCCTGGGACTTCTTCTACGGGACCGTCAACTTCGACTCGGTGATCGGCACCGTCAACCACTACGGCACGGTCGACCTGTTCGCCGGGCGGTTCAACGACGCCTACCGCAAGGCCGAGCTCGACCACACCGAGAACTTCGAGTCCTCGACGATCCGCGAGACGTTCAAGGCGATGCTCGACGACTGGACCAACGCCGGGTTCGACCCGTTCGCCAGCCCGGCCGAGACCGACAAGCCCTTCGGTGTGAAGGACGGCTCGAACACCAGCGCCGTCACCAGGCGGCGGGTTGCGGCGAACCGGATGGTCGGCGTGCCCGGCGACGAGGCGATCCGCACCGATGCGACGCACCCGATCAACCGGATGTTCGCCGACGTGACCCAGGACGAGCCCGAGGTCCACGCAGAGCCCGGCTTCGAGGACGAGGTCGCCGCGTTCAACCTGTTCGCCTACCTCAGTCGCAGCGACGTGACCTGGAACCCCAGCGTGGTCAGCGTGTGCAAGGCCAGCCTGTACTGCCCGACGACCGAGGAGTACATCCTCCCCGTGTTCCACGGCAACGACCGCGTCGAGTGGTTCGTCCAGCTCAGCGACGAGATCCACTGGGACGTGCAGGACGGCGTCACCGGCGCGCCGCGCGCCAAGGTGACGATGCGTGCCGGCGACGTCGCCGCGATGCCGGCCGACATCCGCCACCAGGGGTACAGCCCGAAGCGATCGATGCTCCTCGTGTGGGAGAACGCCAGCCCCGAACTGCCCTCGATTACCCGCCCCGGCTGGGCCAGCACCTACCCCGTCGTGTTCTGATGGGGGTCCTGAGCTGGCTGTTCATGGGGGGCTTGTTCGTCGGCGCCGCCGACGGCGCCACGCTGGAGGTGCTCAACCCGCACGACTGCTCGGTGATCACCGATGTGGCGCTCGGCGGGGCCGCCGACGTCGACCGGGCCGTCGACGCAGCCGCTGCGGCCGGGACCGCGTGGCGGCGGATGCAGGCCAGCGAGCGCGGCCGGCTGCTGTACCGTCTGGCCGACGCGATCGAGGCCAACGGCGAGGAGCTGGCGACGCTGGAGAGCCTCGACACCGGGCACCCGCTGAACGACAGCCGCAAGCTGGACGTGCCGCGCACCGCGGCGTGCTTCCGCTACTTCGGCGGGATGGCCGACAAGTTGCAGGGCGACGTGATTCCCGTCGAGCCCGGCTTCCTCAACTACGTGCAGCGCGAACCGCTCGGTGTCGTCGGCCAGATCGTGCCCTGGAACTTCCCGCTGATGTTCTGCAGTTGGAAGATGGGCCCGGCCCTCGCTGCGGGCAACACGGTGGTGCTCAAGCCGAGCGAGCTGACCCCGCTGACCTCGCTGCGCCTGGCCGAGCTGACGGTCGAGCTCGGCTTCCCCGCGGGTGTCGTCAACATCGTGCCCGGCTTCGGGCAGACCGCCGGCGAGCGCCTGGCGCTGCACCCCGGTGTGGCCAAGATCGCCTTCACCGGATCGACGGCGACCGGCAAGCGGATCGTCGAGTACTCGGCGTCCAACGTCAAGCGCGTCCAGCTCGAGCTGGGGGGCAAGGGCGCCAACGTCGTCTTCGGCGACGCGGTGATCCCGGCCGCGGTCGGCGGCAGCGCGTTCGCCATCTTCCACAACCAGGGTCAGGCGTGCATCGCCGGCAGCCGGCTGATCCTGCACGAGTCGATCGCCGACGAGTTCCTCGACCGCTTCCTCACCTTGGCCCGCTCGATCCGTCTCGGCGACCCGCTCGACCCGTCGACCGAGATGGGGCCGCTGACCTCACCGATGCACCGCGACCGCGTCCTCAGCTACGTCAAGGTGGCGCTCGACGAGGGCGGCGAGGTGCTCTGCGGCGGCCGCCCGCCGGAGCGTGACGAGCTTGCCGCCGGCTGCTACGTCGAGCCCACCGTGGTGCGCGCCTCGCCCGGCGACCGGGTGTGCCAGGAAGAGGTCTTCGGGCCGTTCGTCTCCGTGACGACCTTCAGCGACGACGACGAGGCGATCGCCATCGCCAACGGCACCGAGTACGGGTTGGGTGCCGGGTTGTGGACGCAGAACCTGGCGCGTGCGCACCGCATGGCTGGAGTGCTGCGCGCCGGCATGGTGTGGGTCAACAGCTACAAGCGGGCCAACCCCGGGTCGCCGTTCGGCGGGACGGGGCTGTCCGGCTACGGGCGCGAGATGGGCTTCGAGGCGATGCGCGACTACACCGAAGCCAAGAGCGTGTGGATCAACGTCGACGCCCAGATCCCGCCGTGGTACCCGCGGTGATCGCCGACCTCGGGCCGGCTGCATGGCCACGCTGACGTCGCTGCGCGAAGCGATCGCCGAGTTCGTCCACGACGGCGACGAGGTCGCGCTGGAGGGGTTCACCCATCTCATCCCGCACGCAGCCGGTCACGAGATCATCCGCCAAGGCCGGCGCGACCTGCACCTCGTGCGGATGACACCGGACATGGTCTACGACCAGTTGATCGGTGCAGGGTGCGCCACCCGGTTGACGTTCAGCTGGGGAGGCAACCCCGGTGTCGGTTCGCTGCAACGGTTCCGCGATGCCGTCGAGAACGCCTGGCCGCATCCGCTGACGATCGAGGAGCACAGCCACGCCGGGATGGCCACGCGTTACGCCGCCGGGGCCAGCGGCCTGCCGTTCGGCGTGCTGCGCGGCTACGTCGGCACCGACCTGGCCCGGTACACCGCCTCGATCAAGCCGATCGTGTGCCCGTTCACCGGCGAGGCGCTCACCGCCGTACCGGCGCTGAACCCTGACGTGTCGATCATCCACGCCCAGCGCGCCGACCGCGCCGGCAACGTGCAGATCTGGGGCCTGCTCGGCGTGCAGAAGGAAGCGGTGCTGGCGGCGCGGCGCAGCATCGTCACCGTCGAGGAGATCGTCGACGATCTGGACCCACGGCCCAACGCCACGGTGCTGCCCACGTGGGTCGTCGGTGCTGTGTGCCATGTGCCCGACGGCGCCCACCCCAGCTTCGCGATGGGCTACAGCGAGCGCGACAACACCTTCTACCGCGAGTGGGACGCGGTGGCCAGGGACCGCGACGCGTTCGCCGGGTGGATCGATCGGCACGTGCGCGGCACCGCGGACCATGCCGAGTTCCTGCGTTCGGCGAAGGTCGCGGCCCATGTCTGAGCGCGGCCCTGACCCGGCGATCGCCGACGCGGCGACGACCGACGCGGTGACGACCGACGACGTGATGATCGTGAACGCGGCACGCCGCCTTGGGCTGCTCGCGGCCACCGGCAAGCCGGTGTGCTTCGTCGGCATCGGCCTGCCGTCGACCGCGGCGAACCTCGCCCGCCGGCTGTACGACCCACCACCCGTGCTGGTCTACGAGTCGGGGTGCATCGGCTCCAAGCCGACCCGCCTGCCACTGTCGATCGGCGACGGCGAGTTGGGCGCGACCGCCGACGCCCTCGTCAGCGTGCCGGAGATCTTCGCCTACTGGCTGCAGGCCGGCCGCGTCGACGTCGGCTTCCTCGGCGGCGCCCAGATCGACCGGATGGGCAACATCAACTCGACGGTGATCGGGCCCTACCACGCCCCCACCACCCGTCTCCCCGGGGCGGGCGGCGCGCCCGAGATCGCCGCGTCCGCCGGCGCGGTGATGGTGATCATGCGCCAGAGCGCGCGGGCGTTCGTCGACCGGTGCGACTTCCGTTCGTCGATCGGGTTCGGCGACGGCCCGGGCGACCGCGAGCGGCTCGGTCTGCGCGGGGGAGGGCCCCGATGGGTGATCACCGATCTGGGGATCATGGAGCCGGACGCGCAGACCTGCGAGCTGACGATGACCGCGCTGCATCCCGGCGTGACCCGCGCCCAGGCCGTGGCCGCGACGGGGTGGAACCTGCGCCTGGCGACGGACCTCACCGAGACAGCGCCGGTCGGGGCCGCGGAGCTCGACTCGCTGCGCAGGTTGCAGGCCGCATGAAGTCGTTCGTCTACGACCAGCTGCCCAGCCGGATGGTGTTCGGTGCCGGGCGTGTGCGCGACGTGCCCGACATCGCCCGCGGCCTGGGTTGCTCGCGGCTGATGGTGATCCACGACGCCGCCGCCGGCGACATCGGCCGGGCGATCGCCGAACGGCTCGGCGACTCCTGTGCGGTCGTGTGGGCCGAGGTCGCCCAGCACGTCCCGATTCCGCTTGCCGAGCGTGCCCGCGCTGCAGCCACCGCGGCGTCCGTCGACGGTGTCGTGTGCGTCGGCGGCGGTTCCTCCACCGGGCTGGCCAAGGCCATCGCACTCAGCCACCGGGTTCCGGTCGTCGCCGTGCCGACCACCTACGCCGGGAGCGAGCAGACCACGATCTACGGGCTCACCGGCGACCGTCACAAGCAGACGGGCAAGGACCCGGTCGTGCTGCCGCGGGTGGCGGTGTACGACCCCGAGTTGACCGTCGGACTGCCGCCCGCGGTGACCGGTCCGTCGGCGTTCAACGCCCTGGCCCACTCCGTCGAGGGTCTGTACGCACCGGGCTGCAACCCGATCACCTCGGCGATCGCGCTCGAGGGTGTGCGGGCGATCGCCGCCTCCCTCCCGGCGGTGATGGCCTCGCCAGGCGACGTCGAGGCCCGCGGCGTGCTGCTGTACGGCGCGGCGCTGTCGGGCATGGCCCTTGGCGCAACGTCGGCCGGTCTGCACCACAAGATCTGCCACGTGCTCGGCGGGCGGTTCAACCTGGTGCATGCCGATGCGCACAGCGTCGTGCTGCCACACGCGATCGCGTTCAACGCGCCCGCGTTGCCCGACGAGATGGCCCGCCTGGCCGAGGCGCTCGGCGCCGCCGGGCAGGATCCGGCGGGTGCGCTGTGGGACCTGGCCGTCGCCAGCCACGTGCCCACCCGGCTGGCCGACCTGCACGGTGCCGACGGCCCGGTCGGGCGCGACGAGCTGGACGGCGTCGCCGAGACCGTCGCCGCCGAGATGGCCGCCAACCCGGTCACGGTCACCGCCGAGGTGGCCGCCAACCCGGTCACGGTCACCGCCGAGGGTGTCCGCCGGCTGCTGAACGACGCCTTCGACGGGACGCGGCCGGGATCGCACGCCACGTGACGCGACAGGATGACTGACGAGATGACCGAAGCCCTGATCCTCGACGCGGTGCGCACGCCGGTCGGCCGCATCGGCGGCGCGCTGGCCGCGGTGCGGCCGGACGACCTGCTCGCCGGCGTCCTGCGCGGCATGCTCGAACGCCACCCCGATGTCGACCCGGCGCAGATCGAGGAGGTCTACGCAGGCGATGCCAACGGTGCGGGTGAGGACAACCGCAACGTGGCGCGCATGGCCGCGCTCCTGGCAGGCTTGCCGGTGTCGGTCCCCGGCGCCACGGTCAACCGGCTGTGCGGCAGCGGGATGGAGGCGCTGTTCTCGGCGTCGCGGGCGGTCGCCACCGGTGACGCCGACCTGCTGCTGGCCGGTGGCGTGGAGAGCATGACCCGCGCGCCGTGGGTGGTGCCCAAGCCGGCCAAGGCGTTCCCGACGGCGCACGAGCAGCTGTGGAACACCGCGCTCGGCTGGCGGATGGTCAACCCGCGCATGCCACGCGAGTGGACGATCTCGCTCGGCGAGGGCGCCGAGGTGCTCGCCGACGAACTCGCCATCGATCGGGCCGAGCAGGACGCGTTCGCCGCCGCCTCGCACCAGCGCGCCGCGGCGGCGTGGACCGCCGGCCACTTCGACGCCGAGGTCGTGCCGGTCGACGGAGTCCACCTGGTCCGTGACGAGTGCATCCGCCCCGACTCGACGGTCGAGTCGTTGGCCAAGCTGAAGCCGGTGTTCCGGCCGAGCGGCACGGTGACGGCCGGCAACGCGTCACCGATGAACGACGGTGCCGCCGCGCTGCTCCTGGCCTCGCCGCGCGGCGCGGCGCGGGCGGGCGTCGCACCGCTGGCGCGCATCGTCAGCCGGGCGACCGCCGGTGTTGAGCCGCATCGCTACGGCATCGGGCCGGTCGAGGCGGCGAACACCGCGCTGCGGCGCGCCGGGATCCGGTGGGCCGACGTCGACATCGTCGAGTTGAACGAGGCGTTCGCCGCGCAGTCGATCGCCTGCCTGCGCAGCTGGCCGGACCTGAACCCGGCAACGGTCAACCCGCAGGGCGGAGCGATCGCCATCGGCCACCCGCTCGGGTGCAGCGGGGCCCGGATCGTCACCACGCTCGTGCACGCATTGCGCCGCACGGGCGGGCGCTACGGTCTGGCGGCGATGTGCATCGGCGTCGGCCAGGGCATCGCGATCGTCGTCGAGAACGTGTCTGCTCGATGACCCAGCCAGCACCGCATCGTTCCCGAACCTCCAAGGAGCCGACATGACCGCTCAGCACGACGAGCTGCTCGCCGACGTGATGTCCCGCTACGACCAGGCGCCCAACCCGCGTCTGAAGGAGGTGACCACTGCGGCCATCCGGCACCTGCACGCCTTCGCACGCGAGGTCAACCTGCAGCGCGACGAGTGGCTTGCCGGGATCAAGTTCCTCACCGCCGTCGGCCAGAAGTGCGACGACGTCCGCCAGGAGTTCATCCTGCTCAGCGACACCACTGGGTTGAGCGCGCTGGTCGAGTTCCTCACCCACGACGGCAGCGAGGGCACCACCGAGAACACCGTGCTGGGGCCGTTCTTCGTACCGGGCTCGCCAGAGCGGGACAAGGGTGCGTCGATGGTCGAGGATCCCGACGAGGGCGACCGGGTGGTGATCCGCGGTCGGGTCACCGACACCACCGGCGCGCCATTGGCCGGCGTCAAGATCGACGCGTGGCAGAACGCGACGAACCGCTTCTACGCCTGCCAGCAGCCCGGCATCCAGTCGGTCAACAACCTGCGCGGGATCTACCGCACGGACGACAACGGGGACTACGAGATCCGCACGGTTCGCCCCGTCCCGTACCCGATCCCGGACGACGGCCCGGCCGGCAAGCTGCTGAAGGACAACGGGCGCAACTGGTGGCGACCCGGCCACACGCACCTGTGGTTCTCGCACGCCGGCCACAAGGACCTGATCACGCACGTGTTCGACGAGGAGAGCGAGTTCCTCGCCAACGACGCGGTGTTCGGCGTCCGCACGAGCCTCGTGCGGGCCTTCGCGCCCGATGCCGCGGGCGAGCTGGCGACGACCTTCGACGTCGTCCTCGACCCCGCCTGACGCCGCCGTCCCGCCGTGGACCTTCCGGTCCTGGCCAGCGGGTCCCGGTCGACGGTGTACGCCGTCGGGCCCGGGCTGGTCGCCAAGGTGCCCTTGCCGGGCACACCCGACGCGTGGATCCGTGACGAGGCGGCCTACACGTCGTCGATCAGCGTGCCGGGAGTTCGCGTCCCGCGGGTCGTCGAAGTGGTCGAGATCGACGGCCGCCCGGCGGCGATCTACGAATGGATCGACGCCCGATCGATGTGGGACTGCATCCTCGACTCGCCGGCGCAGGCTGCCGACCACGGTCGCCGGTTGGCCGACCTGCACCACCGCATCCTGACCGCCCCCGTACCGGTGACCGTGCCGCGCCGCGCCGATCGCCTGGCTGCCAAGATCCGCCTCGCCGCGGCCCGCTTGGGCACTCGGCTGTGCGCCGCACTCGACCAGATCGGAAACGGCGGGCCGGTGTCGCTGTGCCACGGCGATCTGCATCCGGGGAACGTCCTGATCGACGCGTCGGGGCCGGCGGTGATCGACTGGTTCGACGCCGGCCGCGGTGCCGCGGTGGGCGACATCGCACGCAGCGCGTTGCTGCTCGGCGGGCGTGGGCTCACGGCCGGAGCCGTCGACCACCTGCCGGGAGCGACCCGCCCGCTGCTGGACGACGTGCACGACGCGTACCTGGAACGGATCACCGGGCTGATCGGGCTGACCGATGCCGAGCTGCGCGCCTGGCAACGGGTCGAGGCCGTGGCGCGCCT
>CAZMHG010000035.1:0-12976 GCA_964565975.1 uncultured Ilumatobacteraceae bacterium
GCAAGAAGCTCGGCTAGCGCGGCTGAATTCCCGCGGCATCGATCTCCCGACCCTTCGCCTACACCTGGAGCCCCCATGGACGCACGTACCGAAGTCAAGCCCATCGACGACCTGCGCAGCTACATCGCGGCGCTCGAGACCCACGGCCAGCTGCACCGCGTGTGGCCTGCCGTATTCGTGCAGCGCTTCGAGCGCGGCCCGCACGGTGCGCCCGGTGAACAGCACGTCGTCGCACAGCACGATGGTGGTGCCGTCGACGCCGAACTCGAGGTTCGTGACCTGCCCGGGGACGATCGGCCGGATGCCGACGTCGTCGCGGTGGAAGCTGACGTCGAGCGTGCCGACCGGCGGCCGGGCACCGATCGCGGCCAACCGCTCGGCGAGTGCTTCGGCAACCCACACGCCCCCGCGTTGCAAGCCGACCAGGGCGACGTGGTCCGCGCCGTGGTTGCGCTCGACGATCTCGTGGGCGATGCGGGTCAACGCCCGACCGACATCGTCGGTGCTCAGCACGGTTCTGGCCACCGCACGTCCTTTCACGTATGGCCTCACCGGACCATTTCACGTGCCGGCAAGTGTACGGGACCGTCGGAGACCAGCCGGCGGCCGGCGGGTCATCGACCGCCGGACACGTCGATGAACGATCCGGTGACGTAGGACGCCGCGGGGGAGCACAGCCACAGCACGGCGGCGGCGACCTCGTCGGCAGAACCAGGGCGCTGCATCGGGATGCCCGGTGCCATCCGCTCGACGCGGCCGGCGGGCGCATGGAGGTGGAAGTCGGTGTCGATCAGCCCTGGCCGCACACCGTTGACCCGGATCCCGCGCGCCGCGACCTCGAGCGCCAGCCCGCGGGTCAACGTCTCGATCGCACCTTTCGTCGCCGCGTAGTCGACCCACTCGCCGGCACCCCCGAGTTGCGCGGCGCGCGACGAGATGTTGACGATCGAGCCACCGTCGGGCAGCCGCCGGATCGCCTCGCGGCAGGCGACGAACGCGCTCGTCACGTTGACGGCGAGCATCTCGCTCAACGCCACGGCGTCGAGCCGGTCGAGCGTGCCGTACCCGGTGGCGGTGGCGGCGTTGTTGACGAGCGCATCGAGACGGCCGTGGTGCGCGTCGACGTGCTCGAACACGCCGAGGACCGACTTGGGTTGGGCGAAGTCGGCCTGGACGGCGGTGCCGCCGAGGCGTGCGGCGAGCTCGCCCGCCGCGGCCGGGTCGGACCGGTGGTGGCAGACGACGGCATAGCCCGCTGCCGCGGCGTGCTCGGCGATGGCACGGCCGATGCCCCGCCCTGCGCCGGTGACGAGCATCACCGGTCGGCCGTCGGGCGGGCGGGTCACGTCAGCCGCGCTGGGGCGCGCGGATGCCGCGGAACTCCCAGTCGCCGCCGAGGGCGGTCGACAGGACCTCTTCGCTCTCGGTCGGTTGCGCACCGCAATCGTCACGGATCGGCGCCGGGCCGTTGACGATCGTGTTGGTCAGCGCGCCGAGGCCCTCGACCTCGACCGTGACGACGTCGCCGGGTACCACCGGGCGGCTGTTCGCCGGTGTGCCGCTGAAGATCATGTCGCCCGGAAGCAGGGTGATGGTCCGCGCCAGATCGGCGACGAGGTAGTGCATGTCCCACGTCATCTCGCTGGTGTTGCCGTCCTGGCGGACCTCGCCGTTGACCAGCGTGCGGATCGACTTGTCGTGGAAGTCCCAGTCGGTGACCAGCGCCGGCCCCACCGGGCACAGCGTGTCGCTGCCCTTGACCCGCAGCATCGAACCCGCGTCGGTGTCACGGAAGTCGTGCAGGCCGTAGTCGTTGCCGATCGAGTAGCCGAGGATGTAGTTGCCGGCCTCGTCGGGTGACACGTTGCGGCACGGAGCGCCGATGACGATCACGATCTCGCCCTCATAGTTCAGCCACTTGCACCGCTCGGGGCGCACGACGCTGCCGCGGTGCCCGTTGAGGGCCGAGACCGGCTTCTGGAAGTACGTCGGCGCCGGCGGCAGCTTGGTCTGGAACTCGGTCACCCGGCTGATGTGGTTGAGGTGCACGCACAGGATCTTCGACGGCTCGCTGGGCGGGAGGTAGATCGCATCGGCCTCGGCGATCCGGCGCCCGTCACGGGCGACGAGGTCGTCTCCGTCGGGGACGACCACGGTGACGGAGCCACCGAGCAGGATGCGACTGGTGCGAGACATGCGCACAGCGTAGGTGCCGCGGCCTGTCGCCGCCCCAGGCGCACCGTCGGGTCGGAGCGTCAGGCGAGCAGCAGGTCTCGCAAGCGGCCCGGCACGTCGGCGGCCAGGCCGTGGTCGCGCAGGAACGCTTCGGCGCCACCGTGCTCGTCGATGATCCGTCGGTAGGCGTGGTCCATCGCCGCGCGGACCACGCCGACCAGCTGGAGGATCTCGTCCTCGGGCAGGCCCTGGGCGGTCAGTGTCGGTGCGACGTCGCGGTAGCGGACCGGCGTGCGGTGCAGGTTGGTCAGCTCGAAGTCGTCGAGGGCCGCGGTGGCGGGCACGCCGAGCATGTCGAGCAGCAGCACCGCGGCCATGCCTGTGCGGTCCTTGCCGCCGGTGCAGTGGAACAGCGCCGGCAGGCGGTCGGGCCCGGCCAGGGTTTCCATCGTGCGCACGAACATCGGCGCCGAGCCGTCACCGAGATGGGTGGTGAGCTGAGCCACACGATGATCGTCTCGCGTGAGTTGGGCATCCCTGCCGTGATCGGCGCTGTCGGCGCGACGAGCGCAATCCGGACCGGCGACCTAGTCGAGGTCGACGGCTCGGCCGGCGTCGTGCGCATCGTCGACCGAGCTGCGGGCGACAGGCGCTGGTGAGTTGTCGTCTGCGCTGCTCTCCGGGGAACCTGAAGGGTTGCATCGGACGCACCTCGGTGGTAGCCGCCATCGGGTCGAGCGCTTCGCGGTTGCTACCACCGGCTGTGGCGCCGTCGACGCGGTCGGCGTTGACTCGCCCAGCGTGCAGGAATATGATCCGATTCGCGGGCATCCACTGAGCTTCTGAGTCGGAGGCCATTGTGCGATACATGAGATTGCGAAGGCTGGGCTCCACTACGTTGGTGGCAGCAGCAGCAGCGGCAACGTTCGGAAGCGTTCAACCAGTCGGCGCAGACGGCAGTCGAGTAGAGTCGTCGAGCGGTGGTCACAGATTCGGGTGGACTGTCCGAGAGGGAGCTAAAGTTCTACCAACCACTAAAAAGAATTCAAGCTCGATCACTACGACGTTTGTACTCGCTGGTAAAGCCGCGCCGACTCAGATTCACTTTGATGTGAGTCTCGACCCTGGAACTCGTTTAGTTGCGACGGAAGGCGGCGCAATAGACGTCGTTGCGTCAATGCCGAACGGTTTCGGTCGTGCGGTGATCGGCCGAATCAGCGCTCCATGGGCGAAGGACGTTGACGGGAAGAAGCTGCGGACCAAGTATGACATTGAGGGCAATACAATTGTTCAGTCTGTAGAAGCGACCGGTGCAAAGTTCCCGATCGTCGGCGATCCGAAGTATACATGGGGGATCATTACGGGCACCGTGTATTACAACCGCGCCGAAACCAGATCAATGAAGACGCTCACGGCCGCCGCGGTGGCCGCCGCGGGCATTTGCGCGGTCTTCGGCCCCGCTACGTTAGGAGCTGCGTGTGGCCTGTCCGCAGTCGTATATGGGCAGTGGACGTACGTAGCGGGTAATGCGTACTCCGACGGCAAGTGTATCAAGATCAAGATCCCACTATTCTGGGCGTATGCTTACGGGCCAGGAGGGTACTGCACGTGATCGGTCCGTTGCTAATGATCTTTGCCGTCCTGCTAGTCGCGCTAGCGATCGTGCGTCTGCTGGACTCTGGTCTGATTGCAGCGTCACACGGAAACAAGAGCGCCTCGTTCTCTAAATGGTTTAGCCGTCACAAGAACCACAGCATTGGCTTGCTGGCCATTGGCTGGGCACTGCTCGTCTACTTGTCGCGCTGATTGTTTCTCAGCGGATGTGGCCGCTAGTGGTCGGTCTCGGTTGATTTGGTGGAGCGCGGCGCGGCCGCGTGACACCTTGGTCATGGTCCACAGGAAGGGGCGTGGGTTTCCGTTCCAGCGTTCGGTCCACATCGACATCGCTCGACGAGATCATCAACGCCGGTGAACCGACCGCGGCGAAAACGCTTGTCGGTCAGCTCCTTGAACCAGCGTTCGACAAGCTTTAGCCGCGACGACTTGGTCGGAATGAAGTGCGGGTGCCATCGCTTGCCGCACCGCACCCGTGACACGCCGGCGGGCGGCGTTGCTCAACGTGGACCTCGATCACCTCGTCGTCCCCAGTCGACGCCGAGCGGAACGACATCGGGCAGCCCAACAAGCAACTCGCACACGCGAACTCCTGCGGTGGTGAAACCGCAGGAGCGGTGCGATTTCGGCGCACTGAATCGGGCACAATCGGCGGTGTAGCGCGGGCGCCCGAGCAACCGAGAGGCCGACGATGAGTGACAGTTCCGATCCGAACGCCAGCATGTGGCCGAGCGAGCCGGCCGGTCCGCCGGCCGCCGGACCCGACGCCGCAGCCTCACACGACACGACGGTGCACGACACGACGGTGCACGCCGCCGAGCCGACGTCCGCGGAGGGCGCGGCGGCCGGCGGTTCGGCGGCACCGGCGGAGGACTCGGCCTGGCCGACGGAAGCACGCGACAAGGACGGCTCCGCACCGGCGTCGTCCGCAGAGCAGTCGCCCACCAATCAAGCTCCGCCGGTCCAACCGCCACCGGCACCGGCATCCGCCGACGACACCGCGTGGCCGACCGAGGCGCGTGACCCGAACCCTCCACAACCGGCGCCCGCGCCGCGAGCCGACCAGCCGAAGGCCGCGCCGCCCATGCCACCTGCACCGGCCGGGGCCGGCGATCGCGACGCATCGACACCGAAGCTGCACATCCCGGATGCGCCCGAAGCACGCCGCGACGTCCGCCCGGTGGATCCGGCCGAGGTCGGCCCGGCGACCACCGCCGCGCCCCCACCGGGTGCGACGTCGGACAACGCTCCGTCCTCCGGCGGAACGTCACCGCGCCACCGTGACCTGCCGCCGCTGCTGCCGCCCGAGATGCGCACTCGGGCGCAGTCGCCGGCTGCACCCGCGTCGAAGACCCGAAGCCGGACGCCGCTCGTCCTGCTCGGCGTGGTCGCCGTGATCGTCGCGGCGATCATCGGCTACTTCGTGCTGCGCAACAAGAGCGAGAGCACGGCCGCAGTGGGCGCGGCGTGCCGCACGACGGTGACCGACGGAGCGGCCTACTCGACCAAGCGGAATGCGCTCAACGCGCTTGCCGTGACCACGCGCGCCGACGTTCTCACCGCCCGTCAACCGGTGGTCGACGCCGTGCAGTACCTCCAGGGCACGGTCCTTGGCGATCTGCAGGCGGTGATGGACGCAGTGGTCAACGCCAAGCCGGCCAAGGCCGTGCTGACCGATGCCGCGGCGTTCACCACGGCCATCCGCAAGACGCGTAGCGACATCACGGCGGCGATCACCAAGATCAGCACGGCGTCCACGCCGAGCCAGCTGAAGTCGGCGATGACCAGCTCGGCGATCGGCCACCGGACGCTCGACCTCAACTTGCAGAAGTACGCCCAGCTGCGCCAGTACCTCAGTGGCGTCGATGGCTGCAAGCCGATGCTCGACGGGTTGGGCGTGACGTTCTAGCCCTCGCAGCGCCAGAATTCGTTTGGGTCCAAACCATCTCTGGCGCGCGCCTATGATCGCGGCCCATGAGCAACCACTACCCGCGGGGGTTCATGTTCCCGCGCACCGCCACCGGCCGCGCTTCGCTGGTGCCCATCCCGCCCTGGCATTACAGCGGTCAGATGTTGACCATCGAGTACCGAACCGACCCCGCCGCGGTCGCCGAACTGCTGCCGGCCCCGCTCGAGCTGGCCGACGACGACCCGGGCGCGGTCGCCGTGATCTGGGCCGACTGGCAGAGCTGCAGCGACGACTTCAACGAGTTGCTCGACCCCGTGCGCAGCCAGTACATGGAGACCTTCGTCGTCGTGCGCTGCAAGTACCAGGGCGAGCACTACAGCCGCTGCGTGTACATCTGGGTCGACAAGGACTACGCGATGGTCCGCGGGCAGCACCAGGGCTATCCGAAGAAGCTCGGCGAGCTCTACCTCACTCGCGCCGTGCGCGTCGGCAAGGCCGGTCCTCGGCTCGAACCGGGCGGCACGTTCGGGGCGACGTGCGCGGCGTACGGTCGGCGGCTGATCGACGCGACGATGACGATCACCGGCACGTCCGACTCGGCAGGTTTCGTCAACGGCCTGCCGATGATCCACCACCGGTTGATGCCGGCGATCGAGGGTGACGGCACCGACAGCCTCGACGAACTGGTGACGATGCGCGGGTTCGACGCCGAGGTCGGCCCGTGCTACTCGGGCACGGCGACGATCCAGCTGTACCCGTCGCCCGTCGAGGAACTGACCCGGCTGGCCCCGATCGAGATGATCGGCGGCTACTGGCGCGAGGTCGGCACGTCGTGGAAGGCCGGCACCACGCTGGAGCGGCACAACCTGGCGGGCCGGTCATGAGTGACGTGCTCAAGGGCGATCTCGTTCCGGCCGACGCGGACATCACCGATCCCGACACCTACGTCATCGGCTTCCCCTACGCCACGTTCGAGCGGCTGCGGCGCGACGAGCCGGTGAGCTGGTGGGAGAACGTCGACGGCTCCCGCGGGTTCTGGGCGGTGACCCGCTACGACGATCTGCTGACCGTCAGCAAGCAGCCCGAACTGTTCTCCAACGCGTCCGGCGTGACGCTGGAGGACATCGAGGGTGACGACTTCCACGCCCGGCGGAACATGCTCGAATACGACCCGCCCGAACACACCCGTTATCGCCGGATGGTGTCCAAGCCGTTCGCCCGGCGCGAGGTGTACGCCTACGAGAACGCGATCCGCCTGCTGGCCCGCGCCGTGGTCGAAGAGGCGCTCGCCGACAGCACGGCCACCGGCGGTGCGTTCGACTTCACCGACCGGGTCGCCAAGCAACTGCCGATGCGCATGCTCGGGCGGCTCCTCGGCGTCCCCGACGAGGACGGCCCGTGGCTGGTCGAGCGAGGCGACGCGTTGCTCGGCAACTTCGACCCCGAGATGACCGAGCATCCCGTCGGGATGACCGATACCGACCAGTTCAAGCACATCCCGTTCCGCTCGCCGGCGGCGCTCGATCTGTACAGCTACGCCGAAGCGCAGGCGGCGCAGCGGCGCGCCCACCCGACCGACGACGTGATCTCACGGCTGCTCGCGCCGACGATCGACGGCGAGGAACTCGGCGAGCGCGAGTTCAAGAACTTCTTCGTCCTCCTCGTCTCGGCGGGCAACGACACCTCGCGCTACACGATGAGCGCCGGGATGAAGGCGCTGATCGAGCACCCCGACCAGATGGCCGAGCTGCGCGACTCGATCGGCGTCGACGACGGCGCGCTGATGGAGTCGGCGGTCGAGGAGATCCTGCGCTGGGGCACCGTGACGATGCACTTCCGGCGCACGGCGAGCCGGGACACCGAGCTGCGCGGCAAGCAGGTCAAGGCCGGCGACAAGGTGGCGATCTGGTTCCACTCGGCCGACTACGACGCCGACCAGTTCCCGGATCCGTACCGCTTCGACATCCACCGCACGCCGAACGAGCACGTCGCCTTCGGGCGGATGAGCCCGCACCTGTGCCTCGGCGCACAGCTCGCCCGGATGGAGATCAAGGTCCTGTTCGAAGAGCTCCTGCCGCGCATCAGCGACGCCCGGCTGAACGGCCCGATCGACCGGCTGCGCAGCAACTTCATCGGCGGCATCAAGCGGCTGCCGGTGACGATGACACCCGCCTGATCCGCTGCGCGCCAGGCCTGATCCGCTGCGCCCCGGGCGTGGCGGCTGCCGGCGTCACGCCTCGTGGACGAGCTCGCCGCCGATCCACGTCATCGACACGCCGATGTCGGCAAGGGCCTCGACGTCCACCGACACCGGGTCTGCGTCGAGCACGGTGAGGTCGGCAACTCTGCCGCGGGCGATCGAGCCCTTCCAGCCGTCGGCGCCCTCCTGGCGGGCGGCGTTCAGCGTCCAGCAGCGCAGTGCCTCCTCCACCGAGATCGCCTGTACCGCGCCGAACACGCGGCCCGAGTGCCGTGCCCGGCGGGTGACCAGCTGGTGCACCGCCTGGCGCCAGTGGGGTGCGACGACCGGCGCGTCGGACGTGTCGGCGACGTTGACGCCGGCGTCGAGCATCGCGCGGCACGGCGGCGTCCACTCGGCGCGGCCGTCGTTGAACAGCTGGGCCATGCGGTCGGCCATCTCGCGCTTGATCAGCGAGTTGACGTTGGCGCTGATCCCACCGGCGGCCATCCGCGCGATCGCGGCGTCGGACACCAGGTTGGCGTGGACGAGCACGTGGCGCGCCTGCGGCCATGGGTCGGCGAGCTGGGCGGCCTCCATCCCGTCGAGCGCGGCGTCGCACGCACGGTCGCCGGTGACGTGCACCTGCACGTTGAAGCGATGCCCGTGCAACCAGCCGATCATCGACGTGAGGTGATCGCGGCGGGCGTCGTCGCTGTCGCCGTCGACCAGCAGCCCGCCGGTACAGCCGTGGTGGTAGGGCACGCTGGTCCACGCGGTGCACAACGCCGGGACACCGTCGGCGAACAGCTTGGCCCCGGCGACGCGCAGCCAGCGATCGGCCCGATCCGCCGGCGGCGGTGCGTCGCGGTAGGCCTCGCGCAGCGCTTCGAGCCGGTTGGGCAGCTCCAGGCCCGCCGCGTGCCACAACAGGCCGACACGGATGCCCAGGCCACCCGGCTGGCGGCACGCGGCGTGGTACTGCGCGATCACCGACTCGCTCGACGCGCCGTCGGTCACGCTCGTCACACCGTCGCGGATCAGGTCGGTCGCGGCGTTGCGCAGGGCGTGCGCGGCCTGGGTCGGGGTCACCGGCGGTACCCGTTCGAGCACCAGTTGGATGGCCGACTCGTGCAACATCCCGGTGGGTTCGCCGTCGGCGTCGCGCACGATGTGCCCACCCGCCGGATCGGGGGTGTGGCGGTCGATCCCGACCGCCGCGAGCGCTGCCGAGTTGACCCACGCGGCGTGCTCGGAGAAGTGGACCAGCACGACAGGCCGCTCGGCCGTGATCGCGTCGAGGTCGTCGCGGTGCGGCCGGCGGCCGTCGCGCACGTCGGCCAGCGTGGACTCGCTCCAGCCGTGGCCGACCAGCCAACCGTGACGGTCTCCCATTGCCGCGTGGTGTTCGCCGACCCGGGCGCACAGTTCGGGCACCGAGGTCGGCTCGCGCAGTTGCAACTCGCTGCGGCGCAGGGCCCACCAGGTGAAGTGGATGTGGCCGTCGTGGATGCCTGGCAGCACCGTGCGCCCGCCGAGGTCGACCCGCCTGGTGCCCGGACCGGCCAGGCTGAGGATCTCGTCGTTGGCCCCGACGGCGACGATCGTGTCGCCGCGCAGGGCGACGGCCTGGGCCAACGCCGGCGCGGTCATCGTGCGGACCGTCCCGCTGTGCAGGATGGTCAGTGGCGGCGCGGCGTTTGGCATGTTGCTCCTCGCTCTACTGCTCGATCAGGTCGCTCAGCCGGTCGGCCACGCGGCGCAGCAGCTCGGCCAGCCGGGCGCGCTCGTCGTCGGTCAGCTGATCGGTCATCTGGTGTGACTCGCGGTTGACCCGGCGGAACGCCTTGGACACCAGCGTGCGGCCGGCCGGCGTGATCGAGACCAGCGTCGAGCGGCCGTCGGTCGCGTGCCGACGGCGGGCGGCGAGCCCGCGGGCTTCGAGGCGGGCGATGATCGACGTGAAGCTCGACGGCGGGACCCCCACTTCGCTGGCCAGCTCGGTGGTGCTCATCTCGCCGCCCACGCGCACCGTCCACAGTGTGACGAACTCGGGCATCGACAGCGACAGGTCACGTAGCGGGCCTCGCTCGAGGTGCAGCTTCATCAGCGTCCCCGCCCAGTGGAGGTTCGAGCCGACGCCGAACGCGGCGACGTCGATGCCGAGTCGCGTGGCAAACGACGCGCCGGCCTGCTCCAGACGCAGCTTGCGGCGCTGCGCCTGATGACCGTCGTCCACGGGCGCATCGTCCCCTCGGAGCACATCCAGAATGTAGCACCGACGGCTAGTACGAAATCGAACTATTTGCTCTAGTACGAAATCGAACTATCTGGTAGGGTGCCCCCGGCGCCGATCGTCGTCGCCGGGGGACATGACATCCAAGGGGGAACCATGCGCATCCGTTCGTTCGCCGCGCTCGCATCCGTCGCCGTCGCGCTCGGCGCGCCGGGCGTGGTCGCGGCCCGTACTGCCGGGACCACACCGGCGACCACGGCCGGTACGTCGGCGCGTGCCGGCACAGCGGCACCGGCGCAGGCGTGCCCGACTGACGGTCTGACCACGCTGAAGGTGTCCGGACTCGGCACGTACACGGACGGCATCCTGCTGCTGGCGACCGACCGGTGCTACTTCGCTGACGCCGGCATCAAGGTGGAGATCAGCACCGTGGCCAATCCGCCCGCGTCGATCGCCGCGCTGACCGGCGGCGAATTCGACATCGCCTACGCCCCGTCGATCCCGCTCGTGCGCGCCGTGGCCAACGGTGCACCGCTGCGCGTCCTGGCTGCCGCCGACGGGTACTCGCAAGCGGCGATCGACAAGTTCGGCGACGCCCTCGACGACACCGGCGTGTACGTCAAGGGTGACAGCACGATGACCTCGGCCAAGGACCTGGAAGGCAAGTCGGTCGCCGTGCCGGCGCGTGGCGCCCAACTGGAGGTCACCACCAGCGACGCCGTAGCCCAGGCGGGTGGCGACCCGAGCAAGGTCAACTTCGTCGCCCTCGACCTGCCGAACATGGTCGACGCGGTCAAGGCCGGCCAGATCGACGCCGCAGCGCTGGTCTCGCCGTTCTCCGACCAGGCCAAGGCTGCCGGGCTGAAGCTGCTCGACGCCAACGGCGTGGGCTTCTTCGGTCCTGGTGCCGTCGGGCTGTGGCTCACCACCCAGGCCACCGTCGACGCCAAGGGGGACCTCCTGAAGGCGTTCCGCACCGCGGTGTATAAAGCCAACGACGAGGCGACGAAGGACTCGACGATGTTCCGCACGTACATCGCCAAGGCCACCGGCATCGACCAGGCCGTGCTCGACGCGACAGCGATCGAGTACGTCTTCCCGAGCTCGCTCGACGTCGCCGACCTGAACAAGGTTGCCGACAAGCTGGTCTCGCTGAAGTTCCTGGACAAGGCCCCCGACCTCTCCGCCGTCATCGTTCCCTGAACCCCGCCGCCACGTCGGTTCCGCCGCGCTGATGTCGACTCGTCGAACGCGTCCCGTGCTGCTCGGCACCCTTGGCCTCGTCGCCTTGGGTGCCGTGTGGCAGTGGGCCGCGGCCGGACCGCTGTCCGGCACCAGCTTCCCGTCGGCGATCGAGACGCTGTCCAAGCTGTGGGTGCTGGTCCGTACCGGCGCCTTCTGGAGTCAGGTCGGCGAGACCTTGGCCACGGCCGGGATCGGGTTCGGGATCGCCGCGTTGATCGGCGTCCCACTCGGGATCCTGGTCGGGTTGAACCGCTGGGTGCGTGCCGCGTTGCGGCTCCCGCTCGAGGTGTTCAAACCGATCCCGCCGATCGTCATCCTGCCGCTCGTCGTCTACCGGCTCGGCCCGACGGCGTCGATGAGCAGGTTCCTGATCGTCGTCGGGCTGGTGCCGATGATCGTCATCGCCACCGCCGCCGGAGTCGCCGACGTCGACCCGCTGGCCACCGAGACGGCACAATCGTTCCGGTTGAACGCCGTCGACCGCTCGTGGCGGATCGTCCTGCCGAGCGCCGGCCCGTTCATCGTCACCGGGCTGCGGATCGCCGCGTTCGGTGCGTTGCTGACCGCGGTGATGTCGCAGATCGTCGGCGGTGCCCCGGGTCTCGGCTCGGGGCTCAGCCGCGCGCTGCGGTCGCTGCACCCGGACACGGCGTACGCCTACGTGCTGGCGATCGCCGTGCTCGGCCTGCTCGCCGACCGGTTGGTGACCGCCGCCGAGCGATGGGTGCTGCACTGGCACGTGTCGGTTCGCGGCGCCGACGCCGGTGGCCACGCCGGCTGGCTGCGCCGCCGGTTGCATCCGTTGACGACAACCGCGGGCGACGCGATGACGCGAGTCGTCCGCGCCCTGCCGGCACGGCTCGGCTCCGGCCGCCGGGCGGGCGCCGCGTGGCAGCGGTGGCGCGATCGGCTCGTCCTGCCGATCGTCAGCCTGGCGACGGCGTTCGGGCTGCTGGCCTGGTGGTGGATCGCCACGGACGACGCGTCCTCGTCGTTCTTCGTCCCGCTGCGCAAGATCGTCCGCCGGTTCCGGGCGATCTGGCTGTTCGACCGGTTCGGGTCGGACGCGGTGCCCAGCCTGCGCAACCTGGCGGTCGGGTTCGCCATCGCCGCGGTCGTCGGCGTCTCGCTCGGCCTGGCGATCGCCGCGTCGCGGATCCTCAGCGAGCTGCTCGAACCGGTCCTTGCCCTGTTCCGCTCGTTGCCCGGCGTCGCCTTCGTCCCGATCCTGGTCACCGTGATGGGTTTCGACACATCGATGCGGGTCACGACGATCGCCATCGCGGCCTCGTTCCCGGTGATCATCGCCACGGTCGACGGTGTGCGCGCGCTGGACACCGGCGGGCGGGACGTTTCGGTGGCCTACCGGCTGCCGACCGCGCGGCGGATCTTCTCGGTCTACCTTCCGGCGGCCGCGCCGCGCATCTTCGCCGGGATGGAGATCGCGCTGGCCACCGCCGTGGTGGTGATGATCGCCAGCGAGCTGAACGGGGTCACCGTGGGCATCGGCGCGCAGACGATGCTCGCCCAGCAGACGTTCGAGTTCGCCGACATGTGGGCCGGCGTGCTGCTGCTGGCGCTGGTCGGCGTGCTGACCAACGCGGTGTTCCGCGTGCTG
>CAZMHG010000036.1:0-12865 GCA_964565975.1 uncultured Ilumatobacteraceae bacterium
GTCAGGAAGATCAGCGCGATCAGGTACGCGCAGCCGGCGATCAGCGCCTTCTTGTAGCGGCGCGTCCTCATCGGTCGGCCTTCGGGCGCACGACGCGCAGGTAGATCGCCACGACGATCAGGATGATCACGAAGTTGAGGACGGCCATCGCTCCGGACGGGCCGATCTGCTGGTTCTTGAAGGCCAGCTTGTACATGAACGTGGTGGTCGTGTCGGTGGTGTTGCCCGGGCCGCCCTGGGTCATCACCCAGATGATCGGGAACGAGTTGAACACGTTGATCAGGTTGACGATCGTGGCCACGGTGATCGCCGGGCGGAGCAGCGGCAGCGTGAGGCGCCGGTACGCCTGCCACGGTGAGGTGCCGTCGACCAGGCCGGCCTCGTAGATGTCCTGGGGGATCATCTGCAGCCCGGCGAGCAGGACGTAGGTAGTGAACGGGACCGAGACGAACACGGCACAGGCCATCAGCCAGACGAACGCCGGCTCATCGGCCCCCAACCATTCGACCGGTTTGGAGATGATGTGCACGTCGAGCAGGACGCGGCTGACGATGCCGTAGAACCCGTTCAGCATCCACCGCCAGACGGTGGCGGTCATCACGACGGACACGGCCCAGGGCACGATCAACGCCCAGCGCACGTAGCGCCGCCCGGGGAACGTGGCGTTGAGGAGTTGGGCGAGGGCCATCGAGATCAGCACGGTCACGACCACCACGCCGACCACCCACCACGCGGTACGCCACAGCACCGGCACCAGGTTGGGGTTGCGGAACAGCCGGCGGAAGTTGTCCAGCCCGACGAAGCCACGGTTCTTGCCGGACAGGCTGATGTTCGACAGCGACGTGCGGACCATCTCGATCACCGGCCACAGCACGACCGCGGCGATCAGGACGACGGCCGGGCCGATCCAGGGCCATGGCCCGAGCCGGCGGCCGATGCGGTGGCGAAGGCTGTCGTGCTGCTTCGGCCGTGGTGCGGAGGCGGGAAGGATGCTCATCGGGTGCGGTGGGCCGTCAACGGAAGGACCCGTGCACACATGGTGGCACGGGTCCTTCCGTCGTGGTCACAAGGTGACCGTTACATGGCGCTCGGGTCGGTCACGACCCGGCTTCGGCGTCGGCCTGGATCGCGTCAAGCACGGCCTTCGGGTTGCCGCTCGCGGCGACGGCGGTGCCGATCTGCTGCTGGATCGCGCCCTGCGTCGCCGGCCACGCCTTCTGGTCCGACGGGTAGAAGATCGCGCCTGGCAGGGCCTTGATGAACGGGGCCAGCGTCGCGTCGGACGACATGGCCTCACCGGCGCTCTTCGTCGCCGGCAGGAAGCCACCGGCGGCCTTCAGGAACTTGGCGTAGTTCGCCGGGCGGAACAGGAAGTCCATGAACGCCTGCACTGCCGGTTGGTTGCCGTCCTTCTTGAAGGCGAAGAAGTAGTCCTGCACGCCGAGGGTGATCGTCGTGCCGGCCTTGGCGGTGGGGATCGGGGCGATCGCGTAGTTCACCGTGCTCTTGGCCTTGGCCAGTTCGCCGGGGAAGAAGATCGCGCCGTTCATCATCGCCGCCTTGCCCTGGGCGAACAGCGGGAAGGCCCCATCCGTACGGTTCGTCGTGCCGGGGCTCGGCTGCGTGCAGCCCTTGGTGGCCAGCTTCTTCAAGAACTCCACGGCCTCGACGTTGGCGGCCGAGTTGATCGTCCACTTGCCGTCCTTGAACACGCCGCCACCGTTGGCGCCGGCCCAGATCATGAACTCAGCCTGAGCCTCTTCCGGGCCGAGGGGCAGGGCCAGCGGGATGACGTCCGGCTGGCTGGCCTTGATCTTGTCGCACGCTGCTTCGAGGTCGGCCCACGTCGCCGGCGGGCTGGTGACGCCGGCCTTGTCGAGGATGTCCTTGTTGTAGAAGAACAGGCGGGCACTGGCCAGGTCCGGCACGGCGTACTCGGTGCCGTTGTACTTGGAGTTGTCGCGGAAGGTCTGGATCAGGTCGTCGAGGGTGGACTGCGAGACCATCTCCGACGCCTTGTACAGCAGGTCATCGGCGGCGAAGCTGGCGAAGTAGTTGAGGTTGCCGATGTCGGGCAACTGGTTGGTCTGGACCATCGTCTTGATCTTCTGGTCGATGTCGTTCCACGACACCACGTCGACGGTGACCTTCACGTTCGGGTAGGTCGTGTTGAAGTCGGCGACCAGCGCGTCGTAGAACGGCTTCATGTCCGACGTGTACTCGGCGGCGACGAGTGAGATGTCGCCCTTCACGTCGGTCATCGGCGCCGCAGCCGTGCCCGCTGTCGTTGCCGCGGTCGTCGTAGCGGCCGTGGTTCCCGACGTCTGGGCGTTGGCAACTGCCGAACCGAGGAGCGTGAGGCCGACGACGGGTGCAATCAAGGTCCGAAGTCGCATGCGCATCCGGACACCCCTTTCTGATGTTGGAGCATGGCCGCACCGATCTGCGGCCGATGACGCCGAAGGTAACACTTGGCCGCGATCCCGAACACGGCCGCGTGCCAACTGCGCAACCCTGCCTGCTCGTTTCCGGCCGATCGGTCCGCGGTGGGGCGGTCGGGGGCGGTCACTGCCTCGCGCGCAGCGTGGGAGACTGCAGCGATGAGCGACGACGACACCGAGATGTCCGGCGACGAGGAAGAGCCGGTCGAGTCACCCGAGGCCGACGACACCGTCGAGGAACCCGCGGGCGAGTCGAGCGAGGAGACGCAGGCGAGACCGGGCAAGCCCGAGGCGATCGTCATCGACACGATGCGGCGCCGCCTGTACGACCGCCTCACCAGCGGAGCCTGACCGGCTGCAACGAGCTGGATCCACTACGTAGGAACGAGTAGAGCGGGTGACGGGATATCGAACCAGCGTTCTCGGCTCGGGAAGCTGATGTTCTGTGATGCCCGCTTCTGATCCGTTGTGGCACGGATATGGCACGGGAGAATCGCACGAGGATATGGACGACTCTGAACCAGCGCAAGCGGGGTGGGCTCCGTACAGAGAACTTTCCCCGTCCGACCCTCATCCAGCACATTCAGCCGTGGGTGACGACGGCCATGTCCTGGACGCAACTCAACAAGACTTTCATCCCGTCGGTCTGCGAGCAATCTGTGGTTTACGCGAGCGACGCCTGGAGAACGCTCGTCGTTCGATCGATTGCTGGGTGGGCGAGTTCGTCCTACTCTCAAACGGAAGGCGCGTGATTCTCCACGATGATCGCGGCTTCACCTTAGGAATTCCGAATGGCTCCTTTGAAGGCCTCTTGACAGTGGATGACGTTATCGAGACGGTGCTGATCGTTGCGCGCGACGGCAAGGACGAGCATCGCGACGACGAGGCATGGTCGTCGCTCGCAGCGTCCGCAAGAGCGAGAGGCCTCGGCGCCGCGCCCGAACTGCTGCGAAGCCTTCCGTACGAAGTAGTTCTGACCGAAAGCCTCACCCAACTACTTGGCTGAGTTGGCCTCGCACCAGAGGCGAGGCTCAAGAACGTCGGCAGCAGTGCATGACAGGCGCTGGAGCAGTTTCTGGTTCGTGTGTTTGGCATGGCCGCCATCTCGACCACGTCGTTCGGCGCGCCGAACCGCTTCGACGATGAGCGCAGGGGACGCCGCAGATGCTCCACATGCCGGTCACGAATCCAAGCTGCGGCACCGAACCCTGGGTCAGGGCGTTGAATTGCCAGTCCGAACTCGGGCCCAGAAGGTGGGGCCGTCGTCGCATTCGAGGATGCGTAGGCTTGGCTCATGTCGATCACCGTCGAAGAGCTTGCAGCCCGGCTGTCGGCTGAGGCGGCGCGTCGAGGCATCACCGTCGAGGCCTTGATCGGTGAGCTGGCCGACAAGTTGCCGCCCGCTCGTCGCAAGCTCGGCTTCGTCAGTCTCGGCGCATCGTCGTCGGGGCGGGACAGCTCAGACATCGATGAGGGACGGTAACTC
This sequence comes from uncultured Ilumatobacteraceae bacterium, assembly GCA_964565975.1. Taxonomy (GTDB): domain Bacteria; phylum Actinomycetota; class Acidimicrobiia; order Acidimicrobiales; family Ilumatobacteraceae; genus JAKOUY01. The sequence goes on from CAZMHG010000036.1 coordinate 3,928, forward strand.
GGGCCTCCGGCTGACGCACGATCTGACGTCCATTTTGCTGGCTGCCCAGAACGACCACGCGAGCGCGCTTTGGGCACCTGCCTCCGTCGCGACGCACTGTCATCGATGAGGTACCCATCGCCGACTCCCCTTCCTCGTAGCGCGAGAATCGCGTCCATGAACGACGGCGGCCCGAAGGTCGGTGACAGGTGCGAACGTTGCGGGTGCCGGGTGTATGAGGCTCGCGCAGCGACCAGCGCACTCAGTGACACCTTCGACCGGCACATCAAGCAGCTGGGATGTGACTGCATGGACAGGCCACTCGTCACGCGGCCGTGAGCAACGCTGGGACACACACGCTGTCGAGGTTCGTGTCCGTTCTCGCGATAGTTGGCGGCGTAGTGGTCACTGTGTGGCTCGCCACGCGCGGCTGGACTGACGGGAGCTGGGTCGCGGTGGGCGCGATCGGTGCCGCAGTGCAAGGAATGGCGGTCATCGGTGCGCTTGTGTACGCATCGCGACAACTCGCCGAGGTACAGGAGGCTCGAGACCAGCGCGACAGGCCCTTCGTGCTGGTCGACTTCAACGTCAGTGTCCTAGAGAAGTTCATTCACCTCGACGTCGTCAACCTAGGATCGACGCTAGCGACTGACATCAGCTTTGACTTCGAACCGCCACTTGTGTCCGCGCAGGGGAAGCTCGGAAAGGTCGAAAGTCGTTACACCCCCGGCGCGATGCTCTCCAAAGGTATACGAAGTCTCGTGCCCGGTGCTCGCGTGCGAACCATCTTCGATTTCTCACTGGATCGCAAGACGGCCCGAGCGGAAGGGCTTGATCTTGCGGACATGTTTGCGGTTAAGGTCGAATACCGGGGACCCGATGGCCGCCGGTGGACGTCCAATTACGAGATTGATCTCGACTATCTGCAGCACCGCACCTACGTACAGCAGAAGAGCATCCACGACGCGGTGCTCGAGCTTGAGAGGATCCGTAAGCTCATTGCGCGCTGCGCTGGACCCGGGGCGCATCTCGAACCTAGCAAAACTGACGACCCAGGTGACCTGGACAACTTGCCGTCAACGTTCGACGTACTCCGAACGCTGGGGATCGACTCGGCGGACCAAGACGAGTGAGCAGACGTCCTGTATCGCCCGCAACGCAATCGTTGCACGCCTCCGAGACCTGGCGGTTGACCCCGGCGCGTAATGCAGCGGGCATGAAAGACCACCGGGGTCGCGCAACGCACTCTCAGTGCCCGACCTCCCCCTGTGCCGACGCATCGAACGACGGCAATCCGTGACCGCCGAACAGTCACAACCCGCGATAGGTAGTCAGCGGTCAACGATGCCGCCAGCGGCCTAGCTAGGCACGCCGGCCAGTTCCTCATCCGGCGCGACGGATGATCTCGGCTGCGAGCTGGCCGGCGGCCTCAATGGTGTAGCCGTCGGGCCACGCGCCGACCAGTGGGTCGAGGTCGTGCGTGAAGTCCCGGTCGGCAAGCTTGGCTTCCAGGTTCTGCAGTGCTCGCTCCACGGTCCAACCGTTCGGCCGGTAGGGCTCGAAGCACTCGGCGATGCCGTCGATCGACGCGCCGCCGTGCTGGACCGCAAGCCACAGGTCGAACAGGTCACGACCCTTGCGGCGTTGGAACAGCGCCCGGATCTTCGTCGCCGTGAGCTCCTCGAGTTGGAACGTCGGGACTTCCGCCGACCCGCCGAACCACGGATTCGCCACGGCAAACGTTCGCGTCGTCAGCGGTCGCGCCGGCGAGCGCTCGAACGTGTTCATCTCGACCTTGACCCGCAGCCGCCCGCCGGTGATCGACGTCGTACGCAGGCTCGCCTTCGGATGCACCCCGATGTCCGTGACGACGTCGTTGAAGCCGACGACAGCGGCGATGCCCCGGAGCGCGTCGAGGATCTCGCCGATCCCGCTGGCGCTACGCCGGACGTAATCGAGATCCTCGCTGTAGCGCCAGGGGCGATCGAGCCACAGCTTGTGCAGGCAGGTGCCGCCACGGAACACCAGCTCCTCGCCGAGCAGCGGATGCTGGGCGATCTTGACGATCATCCGCGACAGCACCAGGTCCTGCTCGACTTGGGCGGCGTCCAGCCACGGCACGATCTGTCGCCAGTGAGCGAGCTCGGCCTCGGCGATCACAGGTCAGGCTCGATCTCGGCGTTGACCAGCACCCGCCAGCGCCGATCGACGTCGCCAGCGTGCTTGCGATGCACGGCGAGTGGAACGGTGTCGCCATGCTCGACGAGCTGCCGGAGTGAGTCGAGATTCAGCGACGACCCAACGTGGTCGGCCATGGTGTCGAGCAGGTGACCGGCCCGCTGGGCAACAGCCCGGGGGTAGCCGTGTGCCTGATCGGCGAGAGCACCGGAGTCGACCTTGCCGTCCTCGACGAGCTGAGCAACGACGGTGGCGACGTTCGAGAGCCCACCGCCGAGATTCGGCGCCTCGACGAGGTCGAGCACCGTGACCTCGGGCGTCGACACCCTGATCCGCCCCGTCGGCACGACCCGCTCGACGACGGCGCGCTTGGCCGCGTCGGCCCGCCTGACGAACTGCAGCCGCCCGGCACCGACCGACCGGTCGCGCAAGACGGCCGGCGTCGCCACCTGGAACGCCATCGCCGCCTGGTGCGACGCCCCGTGGAGGGCGGCGGCGGACAGGAAACCGACGTAGTACGGGTGCCCAAGAAGCCTCATCAACGGGTCGATGAAGTGCGCCGGCGGCGGCGCCCCCGCCGCACGGAACTCCGGTGGCACGGCCACCCACGCCCCGTGGGTCACCGCAACGATCTGCTTGGCGGCGTTCGGCCGCCGCAAGCTCTGCCGAACGCTGGCCGGTGACACACCGACCAGCTCGCCGATCTCGTCCGTCGTGACGAAGTGACGCCCCTGCGCCATCAGCCAGTCCGCCAACTCCGAGGGGCGAACAAGCACATCCACACGCCTGAGGATACCGAAAGTGTGCGTAGCGCACACGTTCGATATCGCGATAGCCGACGTTCGCTCCAGGAGCGCTGGGCGTCATGTGAGCGACACCTACGCATCGAGGTACGGCACCTATGCGACGCCTCGCGCGCACTCCGAATCTCCGTCATGAGACGCGCGTTCTCGGCGCAGATGAGCAGGCGTGTTGCCGGCCCATCCGACTGGAGCGGGTGACGGGAATCGAACCCGCGTTCTCAGCTTGGGAAGCTGATGTTCTGCCTCTGAACTACACCCGCAGACGGGTCGAGGATACCGGACCAGGCCTCCCGCGGGTGTGCGTCGCGGCGCTCGTAGAGGTCGCGCAGCAGCGCGACTTCGGCCAGGTGATGGATGGTCTCGCGGTTCATCCAGCGGACGATGGTGATGAACGGCAGCTCGGGGTCCAACCCGTGCGGGTACTGGCCGAAGCCGACCTGGTCCAGGCTGGCGTCGTCCAGTGACTCGACCGCTGCGGCCCAACGGTCGATCTCCGACCACAGGCGATCGAGCATCGTCGTGTCGGGGCGGAAGGCGACCAGGTCCTCGGGCGGCGTCGACCGCGTGCCGAACGTCCACTCGTACCGGCCGGCGTAGCCGGAGGCCAGGTGCGCGATGCGCCACACGGCGGTGGTCAGCGGCCCACCGGCGAACGGGTCGTGGTCGCGGGCGAAGTCGAGGACGAAGTCACCCGGGCCGTACGCGTCGGTGCTGGTGGCCTGGCCGCGCCGCCTGATCGACCACATGCCGGCGAACGGCTCCCACGACAACTCGTCGTTCGTGATGCCGTCGATCCGCAGACGGGACAGCGCCACCGCGTCGGTGAGCTGGTCGATCAACAGCCCGACGCGGTCGGTCCTCGGTTCGTCCACCCGGCCAAGTGTGCCCGGCGCGACCGGCGACCGCTCGCCATGCTCCCCTCGGCCCACTACCCTCGCGCGCCTCATGCGTGTCGGCCGGATCGCGCTGGCGTGCTGTGTGACCGTCGGCGTCGCCAGCGCCGGTCCGGTGTCCGACGCAGCAGGGCCAGCCAGGCGCGTCGTCGTCGGCGCGCCGCTGGCCTCCACGGCACGCGCCACGCCCGCCCGAACCGGCACGGCGGCGGCGACGACCCGCCAGGTTGTCGCACTCGTGCTGCGCGGCACCGGCTTTGGGCACGGTCGAGGCCTCAGCCAGTGGGGCGCCTACGGCTGGGCCGTGACGCACGGCTGGACCTGGCAGCAGATCCTCGCCCACTACTACGGCGGCACGGGTCCCGGCCTCACGGCGGTGACGAACCGGATCGGCGTGCGCCTGCTGCGCAATGACGGGCGAGCCACCGTCGGCGTGATCTCGGCGACGGGTACGGCCGTGTGGAACGGCGTTACTGCGCCAGCGCTGTATGCCCACGAGACAGCGCCGGACACCTACGACGTGTACCGCGCCGAGACCCCGACCTGCCCGGGGAACGGGTCGTGGACGCTCGTCAGCAGCGGTGTGCCCGGACCGATCGTGTTCTCGACCACGACCTCGGAAACCAGCGGCGCGTCCGGCGACGTGCTCGGGCTGTGCGAGACCGACGCCTCGGTGACGCACTATCGCGGCACGATCGAGTTGACGCACAACAGCGCCGGTGACCGTCGCGTGGTCAATCGCGTCGGGATCGAGAGCTACCTGCGCGGCGTGGTGCCACGTGAGGTGTTCGCGTCGTGGGGGGACTCGGGGGGCGGTGCCGGGATGAACGCACTGCGCGCCCAGGCCGTCGCGGCCCGCTCGTACGCACTCGCCGTGCACGTGTACACGAGCTCCGGTTCCTACGCCGACCTGTGCGACACGTCCGCGTGCCAGGTGTACGGCGGCGCCGCGCGCCGTGCCACGGCGACCAGCCCGACGCAGAGCGGCGGTGTGTGCGAGACCGGCAACGCGACCTTCGAGTGCGACAACAGCGACCGTGCCGTGCGGGACACGGCGGGTGTGGTGCGGCGGTGGGTCGCCGGCGGCACGGGCACCGTCGGCCAGATCGTGGCGACGGAGTTCTCCGCCTCCAACGGCCCGCGCACCGCCGGCGGCCGCTTCCCCGCGGTGGACGACCCTGGCGACGACACACCGGGCAACCCGAACCACCGTTGGACACGCGTGCTCGACGCCGACGTCGTCGCCGCGCAGTGGGGTCTCGGCACGCTCACCGGTGCGGTCAGCGAACGCGACCCTGCGCTGGGGTACGACGGCGTCTGGGACAACCGCGTCCGGCTGACCACCGCGTCCGGTTCCAGGACGCTGGCGGATGCCTCGTTCGTCACCGCGTTCGGGCTGCGCTCGCCCGGCTTCACCGTCACGCCGGTGTACCGGACGCTGTCCTCGCACAACCGCTTGGCGATGGTCGGCGATTCCGTCGGCCTCGGCGTCGCCGACACGACGACGTCCGAGCTGCGCGCCCAGTTGGCCGGCGAGTTCGCCAGCGAGAGCTTCAACAACGTCCAGAGCCGGTGCATCTCCGGCTGCTCGCTCAACGCCAGCGTTGCGCTGGCGGCCATCCCGGACAACACCGCGGTGGTGCTGCTCTCGCTCGGCTACAACGACTGGGGCAACCCGGCCGCCTTCGCCAGCAAGATCGACGCCGTGATGCTGGCGATGCGCCGCAAGCACGTCGGCCGGGTGCTGTGGATGACGCTCGCCGAACGAAGCGCGTCGCTGGGCACGGCGTTCGCCCGCTTCAACCAGGAGCTGATCGCCGCCCGCGCCCGATGGTACGAGCTGACCCTGCTCGACTGGCGCGCCTACAGCGCCGGGACGTCTGGAAACCGCAGCCGTTGGTTCAGCAGCGACGGGATCCACCCGACCTCCACCGGTCAGGCCGAGTTGGCCATCTTCTTGCGCAACGCGTCGCTGTACTACGGCCGCGTCGTGCCGCAAGGTCGGGCGGTCTCGCTGGTCAGTTCGCGGGCGACCACCGGCGCGCTGGAGGTCCGCCGGGCGTGGTGGTACCGCCTGTCGTGGCCCACGGTGTCCACCCTGCCGGCCGGCGCGGATCTGGTTGCCGGTGGCGACTACGACGCCAACGGCGCCCCGAACGAGACCCTGTCGTACGACCGCACCACGGGTCGATGGGTGGTGCACTCGTGGTCGAACTTCGTGCCCGCGTTGCGCACCGTCGGGTACTTCAGGACGGGCTACGACCGGGTCCTGTCCGGTGACCTGGACGGTGACGGCCGGCGCAACGAGGTGTTCGTCTGGCGTCGATCGACCGGCCGCTGGGTGGTCTACCGGTTCCGCGGCGACCGCCCGACGGCGATCGCCGGCGGCATCGCCAGCACGATCTACGACGAGGTTGCCATCGGCGACTTCGACAGCAACGGGGTCGCCCGCGATCTCCTCTTCTACGACGCTGCCACGGGTCGATGGTCGATGCGGCGGGTGAGCGGATCGCACCTCGCCACGCGGGCGAGCGGGACGATCCACGCGGGATACACCCGCCTCGCCGCCGGTGACGTCGACAGCGACGGGAAGCTCGACGACCTCGTGGTGTGGGACAACTCGCGGCGGGTGCTCGGTGTGTACGAGTGGTCGCCGTCCGTACGGCCGAAGGTCCGTTCCAGCTCGGTCCTGAGCCACGGCTACGACCAGTTGCTGGTCGCCGATCTGGACGCCGACGGCCGCGCCGACGACCTGTTCATCCGCGATTCGGCCACCGGGCTGTACCACACGATGCGCTTCGTCTCCTGGCACCCCCGGCGGGTGATCACCTCGACGTGGATGCCCGGCAGCACCGGCGTCACCGTGGCGCGCCTCGGCTGACGGCCGCGCCGTGCGTCCGTCGCCGCCGCGGCGCATGCGTCGTCCGGGTGGTGCGCGCGTGACCCGTTAGCGTGCAGCGCGTGATCCTGTCCGACCGCACGCTCCGCGAGCAGATCACCGCGGGACGCATCGTCGTCGAGCCGTTCGACGACGCGTGCGTGCAGCCGTCGTCGATCGACGTCAAGATCAGCGGGCTGTTCCGCGTGTTCCGCAATCACACCGCACGGCTGATCGACGTCAAGCTGGACATGACCGACCTCACCGAGTTGGTCGAGATCGCTGACGACGGCGTGTTCATCCTGCACCCCGGCGAGTTCGTCCTCGGCAGCACCGCCGAGCGCATCGCCGTCCCCGACGACATGGTCGCGCGCATCGACGGCAAGTCGTCGCTCGGCCGACTCGGCCTGATCATCCACTCCACCGCCGGGTTCATCGACCCCGGCTTCGACGGCCACATCACCCTCGAACTGACCAACATCGCCACCCTGCCGATCACCCTCTACCCCGGCATGAAGGTCGGCCAGGTGAGCTTCATGATGATGACCTCACCGGCCGATCACCCGTACGGCAGCGGGGTCCTCGGCTCGAAGTACAAGGGTCAGGTCGGCCCCACACCGAGCCGCTACTTCGAGAACTTCGCCTCCCGCGACTGATCGCCGGCAGGCGCACGTCGCCGCAGCGTGGTTGGGGGTCACAGTCGCTCACGCGGCGCGCCAACCGTCGTATGCTGGCGCGATGGCTTCGAAGAGGGCGTATGTCGAGCATCTCCGCAATGTTCCGTTGTTCAGCGGATGCTCCACCAAGGATCTGGAGAAGATTGCCAAGGCGGGTGACGAGGTGCGCATGCCCGCCGGCTCGCTGCTCGTCGACCAGGGCCAGACCGGGCGCGAGGCGTTCGTCGTCCTCGACGGCACCGTGACGGTCAAGCGCAACGGTCGCAAGGTCGCATCACTGGGTGCCGGCACCGTGGTCGGCGAGCTGTCGTTGCTCGACCACGGCCCGCGCACGGCCACCGTGACCTGCGAGACCGACTGCGATCTGCTGCTGCTCAACCAGCGCAACTTCATGGGCGTGCTCGACGAAGTCCCGGCGCTCGCCCACAAGATGCTGGCCACGCTCGCCGGGCGCATCCGAGACCTCGACCGCCAGTACTACGGCTGACCCGCGCCGTACCGATCCGCGCCGTACCCCGCCGGGCGGGTGAGGCGATGCCCCCGCCCTGCACCTGACCCTCGGGGCCGGGCCGCCGGGCGCGACTGGTTCACCGCCCGGGCCACTCGCTGGCTAGCGTCGCGGGTGCCATGAGTACGCATGCCTCGCCCTCCGCGCCCGAGCCGTCGGGGCCCAAGCGGATCAAACCTCACCAGCTGGTCATCGCCATCGGCCTGTTCATGGGCCTGTTCACGCTCGTGTCGGGGATCCTGCCGCAGTTCACCAAGTGGCACGACACCAAGCAGCCGTCGCGCGAGGTCTTCGGTGGCATCCCGGGCGCGTTGCAGGTCGCCTTCTACACGCTGGTCCCGATCATGCTCGTGTGGGGTGCGTTGGCGTTCGCCAACCGCGTCCGCAACTGGGAGCGCGGCGCGCCCGACAAACGGCGCACGAACGCCAAGAACTTCAAGCGACGCCTGGCCGACTTCCGCGCCGGCGTGTACATGCAGACCTTGCTGCGCGACGCCGGCGCCGGGCTGATGCACAGCATGATCTACTTCGGCTTCCTCGGCCTGCTCGGCGTGACCACCCTGCTCGAGGTCGACCACCAGCTGCCCGAGGGTGCCAAGTTCCTGCACGGCCGCACGTACATGGCCTACGCCTGGTTCGGCGATTTCGCCGGGGTGGTGTTCATGGTCGGCGTCGTCTGGGCGATCCTGCGCCGCTACGTGCAGCGCCCGTATCGCATCCGGATCAAGTCGAAACCCGAGCATGCGATCTCTCTGGCGACCTTCTTCGTCATCGGCGCCTCGGGCTTCTTGGCCGAAGCGACCCGCATTGCCGCGGCGGGCCAGCCGAGCTACGAGAAGTGGAGCTTCGTCGGCTACCCGCTCAGCCACCTGTTCTCCGGGGCCGGGCACCTGGATCGCTGGCACCAGGTGTTCTGGGTGCTCCACGTCGTCGCGTTCTTGGTGTTCCTCGCCCTGCTGCCGATCACCATGCTCCGCCACATGTTCACCTCGCCGTTGAACATGTACCTGCGCGACAAAGAC
>CAZMHG010000037.1:0-2673 GCA_964565975.1 uncultured Ilumatobacteraceae bacterium
ATCGCCACTCGGCCGACGCCCCGGGCTTCGCGCAGGTGTTGCACGGCGATTGCCGCGTTGTTGAACACGCAGAAGCCCATCGCCCCGTCGGGGATCGCGTGGTGCCCCGGCGGGCGCACCAGTGCGTAGGCGTTGTCGACCACGCCGTCGAGCACGGCATCGACCGCGGCGATGCACCCGCCGGCGGACAGCAGCGCCACGTCGTAGCTGCCCAGGCCGATGGGGGTCAGCCCACCCGCCTCGCCACCGCCGGCATCGGAGATCGCCTTGATCCGGTCGATGTGCGCAGGCGTGTGCACGCGCAGCAGCTCCTCACGGGTCGCCGGCCGTGGGGCGATGTCGGTGAGCCGGTCGAGCAGGCCGGCGGCGCGCCACAGGTTGAGCATCCGCCGCTTGGTCTCAGGGTTCTCCGGGTGCTCGAACGGTTGCACGACGTGCGCGTCGGTGGGGATGATCCACCCCGCGCCGGTGTGGTGCCACAGGTATCGCTCGTGGAAGACGATGCCCGTGCTCATCGTGCGCTGCTGTCGTTGTCGCCCATGCCGGACCCCCTGATCTCCAACTTGCTTAACATGTTATGTTCCTGGCCGAAGGAGGGACAGACGTGATCTTGCTCCCCACTGCCGACGAGGTGAGCCGGTGAGGGCCGCATGTCTCGTGGCCGAGCGCGAGGGCGTGGTCGTGCAGGACGTCGAGATCGACCAGCCGATCGGCCGCGAGGTGGTGATCCGCACGAACGCCGTCGGGTTGTGCCACAGCGACCTGCACGTCGTCGACGGCACGCTCGCCAGGCCGCGTCCGCTGGTCCTCGGGCACGAGGCCGCCGGCATCGTCGAGGCCGTCGGGCCGGACGTCGGCGATGTCCGAGTCGGCGACCACGTGGTCACCTGCCTCGTCGCACCGTGCGGAACGTGCGCCCGGTGCGCGCTCGGCGAGGAGCACCTGTGCGTCGGGACCGCGTTCGTCCGCCGGCCCGCCGGCGCCGCGCCCCGACTGCATCGCGACGGCGTTGCCGTCGGGCAGATGGCCGGCATCGGCGCACTCGCCGAGCGGATCCTGGTCGACGAGCGCGCCGTCACCGTGATCCCCGCCGAGATGCCCGACGAGCTCGCCGCGCTCCTCGGGTGTGCGGTCGTCACCGGTCTCGGCTCGGTGTTCAACGTGGCCCGGGTGGGCGCCGGCCAACGGGTCGTCGTGATCGGCTGTGGCGGCATCGGGCTGTCGATCGTCCAGGGGGCACGGATCGCCGGCGCCGCGCAGGTGGTTGCCGTCGACGTGTCCGCCGACAAGCTGGACCTGGCCAGCCGGCTCGGTGCGACCCACGGGGTCGACGCGTCGGCGGCCGGCGGCGATGCCGTTGCCGCGGTGATCGCCGCTACCGACGGTGGTGCCGACCACGTGTTCGAGGCCGTCGGACGCCCGGCGACCGTGCACCAAGCGATCGCGATGGCCGCGCCTGGGCGCACGGTGTACGTCGTCGGGATGCTGCCGGATGGGGCGTCGGTGTCCGTGCCGGCGGCGGCGCTGCGGCGGTGCATCACCCTGACCGGGGTGTTCATGGGTGCGGCGGTGCCACGGCGCGACATCCCCGCCTACGTCGAGCTGTGGCAGCGTGGCGAGCTGGATCTGGCGACGATGGTGTCCGACGTGCTCCCGCCCGAACGCGTCGGCGAGGGATTCGCCGCGCTGGCCGCCGGCCGGGTCGCCCGCGCCGTGATCGGCTACACCGGAGCGCCGCGGTGAGCGCCGAGGACACGGCCGTCTGGCACCGGCTGGATCCGTCGCTGCATCCGGTGTTGGCCGGGACCGGGCCACGCGACTTCGCCGGATTGGGCATCCAGGGTGTCCGCGCCAACGCCGCGGTCCGCCGCGCCGCGGCGCGCTCGGCGCGCCAGGCGGACGAGCGCGTGGTGATCGCCGACCTGCACGGCGCCCCCGTGGCGTTGCGCGCCTATCGCCCAGCGAGCGAGCCTGCCGGCGCCGCGCCGCACCCCGTGGTGGTGTGGTTCCACGGTGGCGGCTTCATGCTCGGCGGGTACGAGGACAACGCCGACCTGCTGGAGTCGTTCGTCGTCGCCACCGGGTGCGTCGCCGTGAGCGTGGACTACCGGTTGGCGCCCGAGCATCCGGCGCCGGCGCAGCTCGACGACGCCGAGGCCGCGTACCTCTGGCTGGTCGGCCAGGCTGCGACGCTGGGTCTCGACTCCGGCCGTTTCGTGGTCGCCGGCGGCAGCGCCGGCGGTTGCCTGGCCGCCGGTCTGACGCTGCGTCTGCGGCGCACCGGGGGGCCGCTGCCGGTGTGCCAGCTGTTGATGTACCCGATGCTCGACGATCGCGCGGTCACCCCGTCGCGCACGCTGGACACGGTCGTGTGGACCGTCGCCGAAGACCGGGTCGCCCTGCGCGCCCTGCTCGGCGAGGCGTGGCCCGACGTCGGCGTGCCGGACGACGTGATCCCGGCTCGGGCGACCGACCTGCGCGGCCTGCCTCGCACGGCGATTGCCGTCGGAGAGCTGGATCTGTTCCGCGACGACGTGCTGTCGTTCGCCGCGCGGCTGTACGCCGCGGGTGTGCCGACGGACCTCGCCGTCCTCGCCGGCCTGCCGCACGGCCCGGACAGCGCTGCGCCGGGCACACCAGCCCGCCGGTGCAGCGGATCGCCGCCTCGCCCTC
>CAZMHG010000037.1:2683-8339 GCA_964565975.1 uncultured Ilumatobacteraceae bacterium
GGGCGCGCAGCTCGTCGCCGCGATCGGTCCGCCGGGGAGCGGGCAATGACCCCGCCGGCCGTGCCGATGCGCAGCTTCCGTTCGTCGTTGCCGATGGCCCTGCTGCGTGCCCGTGAAGCGGTGATGAACGAGTTCCGCCCCGGGCTGGCCGACTACGGCTTGAACGAGCAGCAGTGGCGTGTCCTGCGGGCGCTGTCCAACTCGGACGACCCGTTGTCGGTCGGCGAGCTGGCCGACCGGACCTTGCTGCTCGGGCCGAGCCTGTCGCGGATCCTCATCCGCCTCGACGAGAAGGGGTGGATCAAGCGCAAGACCGACCGGACCGACGCACGCCGGGCGTTCATCTCGATCACCCGTGCCGGCACCACGCTCGTCCGCAAGGTCGCGCCGCACAGCGAGGAGACCTATGCGGCGATCGAGTCGCGGTTCGGCACGGCACGGTTGGCCAACCTGATCAAGGAGCTGCACGACCTGGCCGACACGGAAGCCGCGGCCACCCAAGCCGCGGGAGGCGAGGCACGATGACCGCGACGTCCTGCGGCGGGGGAACGGCCGGCGACGGGGGCCCGTCCGGTGGCCCGGGCGCTTGGACCCTGGGGGACGGCGAGACGCACGAGCTGCGCGACCCGGCCGACGTGCGCTGCCTCGTCGGCACGGTGCGGTGGTCCACACCGCACGACGTCGCCCAGGCGTTCGGCGCGGCGCGCCGTGCCGCGCCGGGCTGGGCGGCGACGCCGGCGCTGGCCCGCAGCGAGATCCTGCACCGTGCCGCGGCGACGTTGCTGGCTGGGCGCGACGAGATCGCCCGCCGGCTCGTCGCCGAGGAGGGCAAGCAGCTGGCCGACGCCGCCGGCGAGGTCGATCGCTCGGCAGCGGTGCTGCGCTACTTCGCCTCGGCCCTGCTCGCGCCCGACGGGGTGACGTTCCCGCCGGAGAAGCCAGGATCGCTGGCACTCCTGCGCCGCCATCCCGTCGGCGTCGTCTCGCTGGTCACCCCGTTCAACTTCCCGTTGCTGGTGCCGGTGTGGAAGCTGGCGCCGGCGCTGGCCTACGGCAACACCGTCGTGTGGAAGTGCAGCGAGCTGGTCCCCGTCTCGGCGATCGCGCTGGTGCGCGCGCTGCACGCCGCGGGGTTGCCCGACGACGCCCTGCGCCTCGTCACCGGCGGACCGGACGTCGGCGTGGCGATGAGCGCCGACCTCAACGTCGACGCGATCACCTTCACCGGTTCCACCGCCGTTGGCCGCCTCGTCCAGCACGCCGTCGCCGGCCGGTTCGTCAAGGTCCAGCTGGAGATGGGCGGGTCGAATCCGGCCGTCGTCCTGGCCGGTGCCGACCTCGACGCGGCGGTCGACCACGTCGCCAAGGGCGCGTTCGGTGCTGCCGGGCAGCGCTGCACGGCGATCCGCCGCGCCGTCGTCGACCGCACGCTGCACGACGAGTTCTGCTCGCGGATCGTGGCCAGGGTCCGCGGCTGGAAGCTGGGCAGCGGCCTCGACCCGGCCACGCAGATGCCGCCGATGGTCAGCGCACGCCAGCGGCGCACCGCGATCGACGGCGTGCAGCGGTGCGTCAGCGAGGGCGCCGAACTGCTGCTCGGCGGCACGCCGCCCGAGGACCCCGAGCTGGCCAACGGCCACTACCTCGGGCCGGTGGTCCTCGCGGGTGTCACGCCGGGGTGCTTCACCTGGCGCGAGGAGATCTTCGGTCCGGTGCTCAGCGTCATCGCCGCCGACGGCGAGGATCACGCCGTGGCGATCGCCAACGACACCCCGTACGGGCTGAACGCCGGCGTGTTCACCACCTCGGCCGCGGCCGGGTTGCGTGTCGCCCAGCAGCTGCGTGCCGGCATGGTCCACCTCAACGCCGTCGGCGGGTTCCCGCCGCACGTGCCCTTCGGGGGCGTGGGCGACAGCGGGTACGGCCCGCTGGAGCAAGGGACCACAGCGGTCGACTTCTTCACCAACGCGCAGGTCCTCAACCTCCACGGCTCGGCCTGAGGCATCGTGGACCTCGCGGCGATGACACGGCACCAACCCACGGAGGAAGGCCCATGACGACGGAACGAGGAGCGTCGTACCACCGGCCACCGGCGGCGATCCCCGACCCGCCGGCGCGCTGCCCGATCGACCACGGCTGGGATCCGCTCGGCGCGGCGCACCTGGCCGACCCCTACGCCGAGTCGCGCCGCCTCGCCGGCCACGGTCCGGCGTTCTACTCGCCCGAACTGGGCTACCTGGTGATCAGCAGGATGGAGGACATCGAGGCGGTGTTCTCCGACCACGAGACCTATGCCAGCAGCATCGTCCAGGACCCGGTGTTCCCGCTCGACCCCGCCGCCGCCGCGGTCCTCGCCGCCCCGGACTACAACCCGGTGGCGGTGATGTCCAACCGCCCCGAGCCCGACCACGGGCGGATCCGGGTGCACACGCGCAAGGGCTTCTCGAACAGCCGGTTGAAGGCGCTCGAGCCGTTCATCCGTGAACGCACCGATCACCTGATCGACGGCATGATCGCCGGCGGCTCGCCGGCCGAGTTCGTGCGCGCGTTGGCCTTCCCGCTCCCGGGCGAGACGGTGTTCCGCCTGATCGGGTTCCCTCCCGAGGACGACGAGCGGTTGAAGGGCTGGTGCCGCGACCGCAAGAGCTTCAGCTGGGGCCACCCGACGGGAGCCGAGCAGACCGAGATCGCCGAGAAGATGGTCGCCTACTGGCGCTACTGCCGGCAGTTCGTCGCCGACAAGCGTGACCACCGCGGCGACGACTTCACCAGCGAGCTGCTCGACGCGCACGACGCCGACTCCGACGACCTGACCTACCGCGAGGTCGAGAGTGTGGTCTACGGACTGTCCTTCGCTGGCCACGAAGCGGTCACTGCGCTGCTGTGCAACTGCCTGCTCACGCTGCTGTCCAGCCGCGAGCAATGGCAGGAGCTGTGCGCCGATCAGTCGCTGGTGGCGAACGCGGTCGAGGAGGTCGTCCGCTTCGAGAACAGCCAGATTTCCTGGCGGCGCATCACCACCCGGCCGGTGACGCTGTGCGGCTACGACCTGCCCGCCGGGACGCGGATCCTGATGAACTTCGCCGCGGCAAACCGCCAGGCCGACCTGTTCGCCGACCCCGACACGTTCGACATCCATCGGGCCAACGCCGGCCGGAACATCAGCTTCGGCAAGGGCGTGCACTTCTGCCTGGGGGCGATGATGGCCAAGATCGAGGCGCGCATCGTGGTCGGTGCCCTTGCCCGGCGGCTGCCGTCGCTGCGCCTGGTCGACGGCCAGGAGCTGCGCTACTTCCCGAACATCACCTTCCGGGGTCCGGAACGCCTGCTCGTGGAGTGGGACGGGTGACGGCCAGGATGGCCGGGTGAGGATGGAGCGATGAGCCTCTACGGATTGCAGAAGTTCCTGTACGAGCTGAACCGCAACCCGGCGGTGCAGGCTGCCTACCGCGCCGACGCGGGCGCGGCCCTCGCCGGGTACCCGCTCGACGCCGACGAGCGCCGTGCCCTGGCCGAACCGGACTTCGGGCTGCTGTACGTGCTCGGTGTCAACGGCCAGATCCTGATGCACTTCGGTGCGTTCCACGGCGTCGAGTGGCGCGCCTACCTGCAGCTGCTGCAGGACGGTCTCGACCGCTACGGCCCGGTACGCGCCGGGGTGTACGCGATCACCGGTTACGAGGGCGTCGACGCGCACACCGAGCGGCTCAAGGCCGGAGGTGCGTCGTGAGCCTGGTCTTCGCCGGGGTGTGCAGCCACGCGCCAGGGATCACCGGGCGGGCGCACCTGGCCGACCCGCAGATGCGCGACCAGTTCCACGGCGCGTTCTACGCGATGGGCGAGCGCCTGCGCGCCGCCCGCCCGGACGTGCTGGTGATCGTCGCCGCCGAGCACTTCGCCAACTTCTTCATGAACAACATGCCCAGCTTCGCGATCGGGATGGCACCGCAGTATGAGGGCCCGATCGAGGATCCCGCGTGGCTGGGCATCGCGCCGCGCCGCGTGCCCGGCGACGTCGACGCCTCCCGCGCGCTGATCGTCGAGGTGATGCAGACGAGCGACGTGGCATACGCCGAGGAATGGAAGTTCGACCACGGGATCGCCGTCCCACTGCACTTCCTGACGCCGGACAACGACCTGCCGGTGATCCCCGTCAACGTCAACTGCCAGGGCCCGCCGCTGGCGCCGCTGCACCGCGCCTGGGCGTTCGGCGAGGCGCTCGGCCGTGCTGCCCGGAAGATGCCCCAGCGTGTGGCGATCGTCGGCACGGGCGGGATCTCGCACTGGCCGGCCACGCCGGACAGCGGCAAGATCAACGAGGCGTGGGACCGCGACTTCCTCGACCAGTGGTGCCGCAACGACCGCGACGCGATGCTCGCCTACAGCGACGTCGAGACGTACCTCGCCGCCGGTCAGGGCGGGTTCGAGATCCGCACGTTCCTGGCCGTCAGCGCCGCAGCCGACGGCGCGCAGGGCACCGTGGCGCACTACCAGCCGATCCCCATCTTCGCCGTCGGGTGCACGATCGCGACATACGACCTTGGCCGGCCCTGAGAACGCCGGAGAGTTGGAGCCATCTCGTGACCACGTTCGGCCCGATCCGCCGCCACGCACTGTTCGACTTCGGCGGCCCGATCCTGTTGACCCCGTTCGAGCTGAACCACCGGTTCGAGGCGACGCACGACCTGCCGTTCGGCGCGCTGCCCAACGGCCCGTTCGACCCTGAGGGCGACCCACACTTTCTCGCCTGGCAGGCCGGCGAGCTGACCGAGCGCGGCTACTGGGCCGAACGTGCCTCGGCGATCGGCCTGACCGTGCCGCAGTACATGCGTGGCTTCTTCGAGCCGCCGGGTGACGACCTGATCCGGCCCGGCTCGTGGGCGCTGATCCGCGAGGTGCGCCACGCGGGTTTCAAGGCCGGCGTGCTGACCAACGACCTGACCGCGTTCCACGGGCCCGAGTGGGTTGCCGCGATCAACGTCCTGGGCGAGATCGACCCACTCGTCGACCTGTCCAAGCTCGGTCACCTGAAGCCGGACCCGCGCGGATATCAGGACGCGATCGAGGCGATGGGCGTCGGGCCCGACGAGATGGTGTTCGTCGACGATCAACCGGCCAACTGTGCGGGCGCCGAGCGTGCCGGCATCCGTGCCGTGTGGTTCGACGTGACCGACGCCGAGGGCAGCCTGGTGCGCTTCCGCCACGCGCTCGCCGGCGACTGAGCCGCGCCCCGCGGCCGCCCCGACGGTTGGTGGTCAGGCGAACGAGAGGGCGATCCGGCCGAGCGGCCCGAAGTCGATGTCGAACACGTCGCCGGCGCGGCAGGTCACCGGCCGGGTGAACGAACCGGCGAGCACGACCTGCCCCGGCTCGAGGGCGATCCCGTAGGGCGCGAACCGCCGGGCCAACCACACGATGCCGGCCACGGGATCGTCGAGCACACCGGCGGCGAGGCCGGTCTCTTCGACCTCGCCGTTGCGCTTCAGGATCGCCCCGATCCAGCGCAGGTCGGTGGCCCGCGGGTCGACGTGGACGTCACCGACGACGATCCCGGCGTTGGCCGCGTTGTCGGCGACGGTGTCGACGATGCCACGGGCGACACCGTCGTGCGGGTCGACGCGCCTCCCATTGGCCGGGCAGGCGCTTTGGTCCATCA
>CAZMHG010000037.1:8349-9732 GCA_964565975.1 uncultured Ilumatobacteraceae bacterium
CGACGCGCCACGAACGCGCGTCGATCAACTCGGCCGCGGCGACCGCGTAGTCGGTCGCCGCGAGGACCTGCTCGCGGCTGACCGCGCCACGCAGCCACTCGCGCAGGACGAACGCGACTTCGACCTCGAGCCGCGGGTCGAGGAAGTCGGCGGCGCGCAGCGTGGACCCGTTGGGAATGACCATGTCGTCGAGCAGGGTGCCGAAGTCCGGCTCGTCGATCTTCATCGTCTGCTGCATCGCCTTGGACGTAAGGCCGATCTTGTGCCCGACGACGTGGCGGCCGGCGCCGAGGCGCAGCTGGATCCACGCCTGCTGGCAGGCGTACGCGTCGTCCAGGGTCATGTCCGGGTGGGTCGACGAGACGCGCCGGATCGGTTGCCGGCCGGCACGCGCCGCCTCGTGGGCTGCGGCGACGGCCGCAACCTGGTCCGGCGCGAGCGTCATCAGCTCACACCGAGGCGAGGGATCGCGTGGGTGCCAAGCGCGACGGCGATGTTCTTGGTCTCCATGTAGAACTCGAAGCTCCAGTCGCCGCCGTCGCGGCCGATGCCGCTGCGCTTGGTGCCCCCGAACGGCGTCGGCAGGTGGCGGACGTTCTGCGAGTTGACCCACACCATCCCCACCTCGAGTGCCTGGGCGACGCGGTGCGCACGCCCGTTGTCCGAGGTCCACAGGTACCCGGCGAGCCCGTACTCCACGTCGTTGGCCTGGCGCACGGCGTCGGCCTCGTCGGTGAACCCGATGACCGTGAGGACCGGGCCGAACACCTCTTCCTGGGCGATGCGCATCTCGTTCGTCGCCCCGAGCACGGCCATCGGGGCGACGTAGTTCGGCCCGTCGGGCGCCGAGCCGGCCTCGACGCGCGCGCCGCCCGCCGTGGCGATCTGGGCGTAGCTGCGCACCTTGTCGGAATGGCGCGGGTGGACCATCGGGCCGATCTCGCTGGCAGGGTCGAGCGGGTGCCCGACGCGCAGGGAGCGGACCCGCTCGACGAGCCGCCGGGAGAACTCGTCGCGGATCGACTGCTGCACCAGCAGGCGGCTGGACGAGGTGCACCGCTCGCCGTTGAGGCTGAAGATCATGAACATCACGGCGTCGAGGGCGCGTTCGAGGTCGGCGTCGTCGAAGACCACCACCGGGTTCTTGCCGCCCAGCTCGAAGTGGACGCGCTTCAGCGTGTCGGCGCCCTGTTTCATGATCATGCTGCCGGTGCGGCTTTCGCCGACGAAGCCGATGGCCTTGATCGCCGGATGCTCGGTCAGCGCGCGCCCTGCATCCTCGCCGAAGCCGTTGACCAGGTTCAGCACCCCCGGCGGCAGACCCGCCTCCTGCGCGATCTCGGCCAGAAGGCGCGCGGTCAGGGGCGAGAACTCGGCGGGCTT
>CAZMHG010000037.1:9745-12686 GCA_964565975.1 uncultured Ilumatobacteraceae bacterium
CTGCGGCGAGGGCAGGGGCGATCTTCCAGGTCGACAGCATGAAGGGCGTGTTCCAGGGCGTGATCACCCCCACCGGCCCGATGGGACGGCGCGAGGTCACGTTCAGGTGGTCCTTCGTGGGCAGGGTCTTGCCGTCCCTGGCACTGGGCGCAAGGTCGGCGAAATAGCGGAAGTTTTCCGCCCCGCGCAGCGCCGCCTTCGACATGAAACGCCAGGCCTGCCCGGTGTCCCAGCATTCACACAGCGCAATTTCTTCGGCCCGCGCCTCGATCCCGTCGGCGATCCGGTGCAGCACCGCCTTGCGCTTGTCGCCGGACAGCGCCGCCCAGGCCGGGAAGGCCGCCTTCGCCGCCTCGGCCGCCCGGTCGATATCCGTCGCCGTCCCCCGCGCGACAGTGGCGATCAGGCTTTCATCCACTGGCGAGTGGGTCTGGAAGGTGCCGCCCGACCCTTCGGCATCCTTCCCGTCGATCAGGTTCAGGATGCCGCCCTCGCGGAACCGCGCGAGATGGCGGTCGAGCTTTTCCAGTTGGGTCTGAAGCGTCATTCGGTGCCTCCCGGCAGGTATTTGCGGATCGAGCTGGCCTTGGGCGACAGCGTGGGATCGATGTCGCGCATCTCCATCGACAGCATGAAAGAGGATGTCGCCATCACCTCGGCGCAATAGGCCTCGGCGGCGGCGAAGATCGCGGCGGTAGCGACGGCCTTCGCCTCGGGCGTCCGCCCGCCACGCAGGCGGACCGAGATATCCAGGTAGGCATGGTCCGGGTTGCCATCGGCGATCACCACATGATCGGCCTTGATCGCCCGCACCCGGATACCGGCCAAGGGCAGCACCCCCGTCGACACCGCCGCATCGCGCAACACCCGGCACAGGCCTGCGACATCGAGGCGCGTTTCAAGATTGGCGGAATAGTCGATCTGTATATGCGGCATCGAGAGCCTCCTGCTGCCAGTCAGCGGCAGGATACTTGCTTTGTCAAGTAATTTCGCAACGGTTGAGCCCATGCCAGAAACAAGCGATAAGCCGGGCATGACCGACGCCCCCGCCTTCCGCCAGACCCGCCGTTCCTTGCCCATAGCGCTGCTTCGCGCGCGGGAAACCGTCATGGGCCCGGTGCGCGACATGCTGGCCAGTTCAGGGGTGAACGAACAGAAATGGCGCGTGCTGCGGGTCCTTCAGGAAAAGGGCCCGCAAGAGCTGAGCCAGGTCGCAGCCGAGGCGGTGCTCCTGCTCTCCAGCCTGACCCGCATGGTCGGACCGATGGTGGACGAGGGGCTCATTACCCGTGCCACCCCGCCCGAGGATCGGCGCAAGACGGTGGTCGCGATCACCCCCGCCGGGCTGGCGCTGGTCAACGCCCATGCCGGGCAATCGGCGGCGATCCTGGGCCGGATCGAGGCGCAGATCGGACATGACCGGCTGGAGCAGCTGTTGGACCTGCTGGAAGACCTCCAGAAGCTCGACCTGCGGTCTGGCGCCCCGGAACCGGGCCGGAAACCCAAGCGCTGAAAGTCGATTCCACACTGCGAAGAAAGTTTCGCTTGACGAAATTTGGATCGTTCCACTAATAACTTGGAACGATCCAAATAACCGAGGGAATCATGCGCTGGGGTCTGATCGGGGCAAGCACGATTGCCGAGCAGTTCATGATCGGGGCGATCCGCGCGACCGGCGGAACGGTGGCGGGGGTCGTCAGCACCACCGAAGCCCGCGCGGCGGATTTCGCCCGCGCGCAGGGCATTCCGGCCCACGGTACCGCGCTGTCGCTGCTGCTGGAGGACCCGACCATCGGCGCGGTCTACATCTCGTCGACCAACGAAAAGCACCAAGCGCAGGCGCTGGCCGCGATCCGGGCGGGCAAGCATGTGCTCTGCGAAAAGCCGCTGGCGATGACCGTCGCCGAAGCATCCGAAATGGTCCGCGCGGCGGATGCCGCAGGCCTGACCTTCGCCACCAACCACCACCTGCGCTGCTCTGGCAGTCACCGCGCCATCCGCGACCTCATCGCCCGTGGCCGCATCGGGCGCGTGTTGTCGCTCCGCCTCTTCCACGCCGTCCACCTGCCCGCCAACCTGCAGGGCTGGCGGATCAAGGATGCCTCCGCAGGCGGCGGGGTGATTCCCGACATCACCGTCCACGACGCCGATGTGGCGCGCTTCCTGCTGGGGGAAGACCCGCTGACGGTCGTGGCGCAGATGTCCGCTTCGGGCATGGGGCAGGGGGTGGAGGACAGCGCGATGTCGGTCTGGACCATGCCCTCCGGCGCGATGGTCCAAAGCCACGAAAGCTTCACCCACCCCTTTGCCGGGTCGGGGCTGGAGGTGCACGGCACCGAAGGCTCGATCTTCGCGAAGGGCGTGATGACGCAGCGCCCGGTGGGCGAGATCGAACTGGTCACGGGGCAGGGGCGGGAGGCGGTGCCCTATCCGCAGCACGACCTCTACGCCCAAGGCCTGACCGATTTCCTTGCGGCCACCGAAGGCCGGGGCCAGCCCGCCGCGACCGGCTGGGACGGCGTTGCCGCGCTGGCCGTGGCTTTGGCCGTCCGCACCGCCGCGCAGACCGGCACCCGCCAGACCGTCGACATCCCGAGGGCCGCATGAGCAAGCTCGTCTCTCCGTCCGAGGCCGTCGCGCGCATCAAGGACGCGGCTGTCGTCACCGTCTCCTCATCCTCCGCACTCGGCTGCCCCGACCTGGTGCTGAAGGCCCTGGGTGATCGCTTCCGGGCCGAAGGCCATCCCCGCGCCATCACCACGCTTCACCCCATCGCGGCGGGCGACATGTATGGCGTCAAGGGCATGGACTGGATCGCCGAGGACGGGCTTCTGGCGCGCGTGCTGGCCGGGTCCTACCCATCGGGCTCCTCCAACCTGCCGATGCCAGAGATCTGGAAGATGATCGTCGAGGACCGCGTCGCCGCCTACAACGTCCCCTC